>NZ_JAIWYM010000099.1:0-369 GCF_020515595.1 Pseudomonas sp. MWU16-30323 | reverse complement strand
GGTAGCGCAGCGTCCCCCAGCCCTGGTGCTCGGCAGTAAGGCGGTTTTGCAGGTCGTATTCGTAGTGCAGCGGCCAATGACCGTCGTCGACGCTGAGGAGGTTGCCGAGGCGGTCGTAGGTGTAATCGACCGTGCTGCGGTCGGGCAGGGTTTTTCGTACAAGGCGACCGGCGCCGTCTCGCTGATAGCCAGTAACCAACTGACTGCCATCGTCGCCGTATTCGGTCTTTTCCAGCAGATGTCCGGCGAGATCATAAACGTAGGCAGTGCGGCGACCATCAAAGCCGGTTTCCTGCTGGATCAGGCCGTTGGTGTGGTACTCAAGCCGGTAGGTTTCCCCCACCTCGTTTTCAATCTCGGTCAGTAACA
>NZ_JAIWYM010000098.1:0-369 GCF_020515595.1 Pseudomonas sp. MWU16-30323 | reverse complement strand
TGTTACTGACCGAGATTGAAAACGAGGTCGGGGAAACCTATCGACTTGAGTATCACGCCAACGGCCTGATCCAACAGGAAATCGGCTTTGATGGGCGCCGCACTGCCTACGTTTATGATCTCGCCGGGCATCTGCTGGAAAAGACCGAATACGGCGACGATGGCAGTCAGCTGGTTACAGGTTATGAGCGCGATGCAGCCGGGCGCCTCGTAAGAAAAACCCTGCCTGACGGCAGCAGCGTCAATTACACCTACGACCGCCTCGGCAATCTCCTCAGCGTCGACGACGGTCACTGGCCGCTCCATTACGAATACGACCTGCAAAACCGCCTCACCGCCGAGCACCAAGGCTGGGGCACCTTGCGCTATG
>NZ_JAIWYM010000097.1:0-412 GCF_020515595.1 Pseudomonas sp. MWU16-30323 | reverse complement strand
GCGGGCGGCGTTGCGGTAGTGCAGGGCTTTCTGGCTGAGGCGGCCGCAGCGGTCGTAGCGGGTGCGGGTCAGCAGACGGCCCTGGGTGCGCAGGACTTCGTCGTGCAGTTGATCGCGTTCGAAGTCGCAGATCACTCGGCCATTCAGGTTGAGTTGGTGTAGGTGGCCGCTGCCGTAGTACAGATGGTTCAGTTGACGCTGATCGGGCAGGGTTAGCGTTTCAAGGTAGCCGAGGGCGTCGTAAGCGTATTTCAGTTCACCGGTATCACTGGTCTCGCTGAGCACTTGACCGAGCGAGTCGTAACTAAAGTCCAACTGCTGCCGTTCGCCGTTGCGATGGGTGAAGCTGATCGCCAATAGGTTGTCGGCGCTGTCATAGCGGTAATCGGTAACCCCGTCGTCGGTGGTTTTA
>NZ_JAIWYM010000096.1:0-419 GCF_020515595.1 Pseudomonas sp. MWU16-30323 | reverse complement strand
ACCGAACATTGTCATAACGGTATTTGAGCTGCGTGCCGTCCGGATTAATCCGACGGCTGATCAGGTGCAGACCGTCGGCATACTCATAGCGCGTAACCCGGCCCAGCTCGTCACGTTCGGCGGTGATTTTTCCGTACGGGTTGTAGCTGAATTCGCGAGTGGCACCGCCCGGCTGAATCACTTTCAGCAAACGACCTACCGCGTCCCACTGATACTGGGTCAGCGCGCCATGCTCATCCTCGCAAGCAACCTGCCGCCCGAGGTCGTCATAGCGATAACGCCGCACACCGCCATTCGCCAGCTTCTCCTCAATGAGCTGGCCACGCTCGTTCCAGATCAGCCGTTGACTGCTGTTGTCCGGATACCAAACACCCGTGAGCTTTCCGTGTTGGGTGTAGGTGTATTCGGTGTAATTGCCA
>NZ_JAIWYM010000095.1:0-490 GCF_020515595.1 Pseudomonas sp. MWU16-30323 | reverse complement strand
AGGTTTCCTCCTGGCATCCACCAAACCCCTCCCCACGCTTTTTCCTCCTGGCATCCACCAAATGCCCAAGGTTCAGCTGACTTTTCCCACCGTATTCCGTGCTGAGCTTGACGTGCTCCTGCCCCCGCGTGTCGTCCATGCGCAGTTTGTTATTCGCCGGCGTACGCAGCACGTTGCGTTTGTAGTTGCGCAAGGTCACGTGATCTTCGTGCTGGCTGTCGTGCAACGCATGGGCGATGTAGGGTCGGTCCGGGTCGCCTTGCTCAAAGGCGATCGCCACTTCCGTACCCGGGATCAGCGGCAGGTGCAGGCCGTGGGTGTCGCCGGCATACGGGCGGGCCAGGCGCAGCCACACACTTTCTTCGCCGGGTTTCCAGGTGTCGCGGTCGAACAGGAAGTTGACCTTGTAGCGGCCTTCGATGTCGATGTGGCCGTAAGGATCGTGGGCCTGGGGGCTGGTGACGCGGGCCGGGACGGTGCCGGCGATTTG
>NZ_JAIWYM010000094.1:0-436 GCF_020515595.1 Pseudomonas sp. MWU16-30323 | reverse complement strand
GAGGGTCAGGGTTTCCAGGTTGCCCAGGGCGTCGTAGCGATAGCCCAGTTCACCCGCGTCGCTGCTTTCGCTAAGCACCTGACCGAGGGCGTCGTAGGCATAACTTAGTTTCTGCTGCGTACCCTGCCTGTCGGTAAATGTGATCGCCAATAGATCGTCGGCGTTGTCATAGCGGTAATCGGTAACCCCGTCATCGGTGGTTTTGCGCAACAACCGGCCCACCGCATCGCGGGCGAAGCGATGCCGTATGGGGGCGTCTGATTCAAGGGGCGGCGGGCCGTCCTCGTAAGTATTACGCGGTTCCGGCGCAGGTGTGGGATGAGCGTCAGTCCCAGTAATATCGTCAACGGCGTTGTAGTGATAGACGCGGTAGCTGCCGTCCAGATCGACCTGGACGGACAACCGATCCAGCACATCCCACTCAAACCGATAGGCC
>NZ_JAIWYM010000093.1:0-499 GCF_020515595.1 Pseudomonas sp. MWU16-30323 | reverse complement strand
AATCACCGAGCCATTGCTCAAGGTGACCGTCACCGGCGTTTGCGCTGGATTAGTCAGGGTCGCGGTGTAGGTAATCTGACCGCCTTCGGTCACGGTATTCCCGGCTGTCAGCGTGACAGTGGTGGTATCGATCGAATCGGTAATGGTGGTAACGGCTGGCGTAGTCGCCGGCACCAAATTCTCGAAGTTACCGCCGGTTGCCCCGGTAATCGTGGTGCTGATGGTCGAGCCGTTGTTGTAAACATCATTGGCTGGCGTATCGACGACCACCGTCCCGGTGGACTTCCCGGCTTCAATGGTAATCACCGAGCCATTGCTCAAAGTGACAGTCACCGGTGTCTGTGCTGGGTTGGTCAAGGTAGCGGTGTAAGTAATCTGACCGCCTTCGGTCACGGTATTCCCGGCTGTCAGCGTGACAGTGGTGGTATCGATCGAATCGGTGATGGTGGTAACCGCTGGCGTAGTCGCCGGCACCAGGTTCTCGAAGTTACCGCCGGTT
>NZ_JAIWYM010000092.1:0-516 GCF_020515595.1 Pseudomonas sp. MWU16-30323 | reverse complement strand
TCATCGAACCGTTGCAGCGCTTCGGCGCCGCCCTCCATTTCCCGCGTGACCCGCAGGGCCTGCTCCAGTTGGTTTTGCAGTTCGAGGAACACCCGGTTACGCGTCAGCTCATCTTCGGGCGCGCTCAAGGCGTTCTCCTGCATCTGTTGCTTGAATTTCTGCCGCTGCACCTGCCGCTCCAGCAACGGGTCGCGCCCAGGGTTGAGCAGTTCCAGCAACTGGTTGCGGATATGGGGTTGGTACACCCCCATGAAATGGTTGCCGAGCCCGGTGAACCGGCCGGTCTTGAGGTTGCCATTGGGCGGGAAGATTCTGTCCCGGCTCTCGGTGGCCAATGAGCTGAAAAACCGCTGCTGGGCGTGCTCGGCCTGTTGGCTGTCGCTGGTGCTCAGGCTGGGTACCACGTACATCAGGGATCGTTGCGCCAGGCGATGGTTGATCGTGGTGTGGTAGGGCGCGCCCAGCCCTTCCTTGTTGAGATAGGCCGGATAGTGTGAGCCTCTGGCCTGGCGGTGT
>NZ_JAIWYM010000091.1:0-564 GCF_020515595.1 Pseudomonas sp. MWU16-30323 | reverse complement strand
GTTAGCACCACCATTACGGCGGCGACTGGCGGTAATTTTGAGAACCTGGTGCCGAGCACCACGCCAGCGGTGACTACGATCACCGACTCGGTTGATACCACGACGGTGACGCTGTCGACTAACGACACCGCGATCACTGAAGGCGGCCAGATCACCTACACCGCCACGCTTTCGAATGAAGCGCATGCGCCGGTGACTGTGACCTTGTCCAACGGTCAGGTGATCACCATTGATGCCGGTAAAACTACCGGTACCGTGGTATTCCAGACTCCGGTCAATGACGTCTACAACAACGGTTCGACCGTTAGCACCACGATTACAGCGGCTACTGGCGGCAACTTTGAGAAGTTGGTACCGGACAATACGAATCCGCCGACCACCGTCATTTCGGACTCGATCGATACCACCACCGTGACCTTGTCGACCAACGACACGGCGATCACTGAAGGTGGTCAGATCACCTACACCGCGACGCTGAGCAATGAGGCTCACGCGCCGGTGACCGTGACCTTGTCCAACGGCCAGGTCATCACCATTGATTCCGGCAAAACTACCGGCACTGTA
>NZ_JAIWYM010000090.1:0-584 GCF_020515595.1 Pseudomonas sp. MWU16-30323 | reverse complement strand
GCGTAGAAGTAGCCGCTTTCGCTTTGCAGATCCTCGTCATAGGCGTAGCGGTCGCCCATGACGCTGTAGGGTTCGGCGTAGTGATAAGCCTCGCCATAGGTGCCGGCGGCGCCACGGGTTTGGTCGATGTCGCCGTTCAGGTGGGCGTGAGCCACGCGGTGGTGGTAGCTGCGGATATTGACGTGCTGTTCCACCACTTGATGGCTGGATTGCAGGTTCCACACACCGTCTTGCCCGGTGCTGCTGAGCCCGGATTGCGGGCGGTAGGCAAGCTCGACATTGAACTGGTAGTGGCGTTGATCGTCGTGAAATTCCACCACCTCGATGTTCAGGCGTTCATCGCGGGTGAAGCGGTACCAGATGCCTACCTCGGCCAGCAGGCGGGTGATGAAGGCCAGGTCACTTTCGGCGTACTGCATGACCTGTTCGCGCTTGGGGTAGTCGCGCACCAGGTTGAAGAAGAAGTCCTGGCCTTCAAAGTCGTGGCGGCTGCGCAGGATTTTTTCGACGATTTGCGGGACGGATTGGTGTTGGTAGATACGGGACTGCTGGCCTCGGCCCAACAGGGCAAAGTGCGGTTCCAG
>NZ_JAIWYM010000009.1:0-227670 GCF_020515595.1 Pseudomonas sp. MWU16-30323 | reverse complement strand
TGTAAGAGCGGAACCATAAGCGGCCGTTACCTAAATAACGGATATGTACTCACCCCCGAGGCCCCGCCAATCATCCCCCAGCCTTATCGCGCACCATTCACCCCCAACCGTATTTATTGTGACTACAAGCCCCGTGCCTGACACTCAACCCATCCACCCCTAATCGCCCCTGGAGTCCCCAATGAGTGAGCCTGTGCAGTTCCAAGACAAGGTCGTGATCGTCACCGGTGCCGGCGGCGGATTAGGCCGCGCCCACGCACTGCTGTTCGCCAAACACGGCGCCAAAGTGCTGGTCAACGATCTTGGCGGCTCAACCCAGGGCGAAGGCGCCAACGCCTCGGCGGCCGACCGCGTCGTGGCCGAAATCCGCGAGGCCGGCGGTATCGCCGAAGCCAACCACGACTCCGTCACCGACGGCGACAAAATCGTCCAGAACGCCCTCGACGCCTTCGGCCGCATCGACGTCGTCGTCAACAACGCCGGCATCCTGCGGGACAAAACCTTCCACAAAATGGAAGACAGCGACTGGGACCTGGTCTACCGCGTGCACGTCGAAGGCGCCTACAAAGTCACCCGCGCCGCCTGGCCCCACCTGCGCGAGCAAGCCTACGGCCGGGTGATCTTCACCGCCTCCACCTCAGGCATCTACGGCAACTTTGGCCAGTCCAACTACGGCATGGCCAAGCTCGGCCTGTACGGCTTGACCCGCACCCTGGCGCTGGAAGGCCGCAAGAACAACATCCTGGTCAACGCCATCGCACCCACCGGCGGCACACGCATGACCGAAGGCCTGATCCCGCCGCAAGTCTTCGAACGCCTCAAGCCGGAACTGGTCAGCCCATTGGTGGTGTACCTGGGCAGCGAGGCGTGCCAGGAAACCTCCGGGCTATTCGAGGTGGGCGGTGGCTGGATCGGCAAGACCCGCTGGGAACGCAGCCTGGGTATTGGGTTCGACCCTGAGGCCGGTTTCTCGCCGGATGACGTCGCCGCCCATTGGCAGCAAATCTGCGACTTCGACGGGGCCGCTCACCCCAAGGACAACATCGAAGCCTTGAAGGAGATGATGGCCAATCTGCAGAAATACAGCCTGTGATCGTTGCATGAAAAAGTTTTAATCAACCGGGGCGCCATGGCGCCCCGGTTTATTTCAGGCATAAAAAAAGCCGCTGCAAAGGCAGCGGCTGAAGTAAGACGTTTGATCAAGGAGCAATAAATCAACGTCAGTGAACACCAGTAACAGATTGAAAGTATTGATCAATCCATAAAAACTTGCTGTTCTTCCAGGTTCTGGAAGCGGGCGGTTTGCCCTGAAAGCCAAGCAAGAATAGGCTTTTGTTACAAAATGAAAAATAGCGATTCGAGACAAGGACTGTTACCAAACCGGCAACAGTGGCGAGAAGGCCCCATCCATCCTCCTGATAATCCTTCATCCATCTCGTCCATGCCCTCGCCAATACCCCGGCCAGAGCGCCCCTTCATCCTTTCGAGCGACAACACGAATACCTCCTTGGTGCGCTTATCGCTCCTGATCGCGGGCAGTAGGGTGGGGCCTTCTGTCACACCACCGGGGAAGACGCATGACAAGAACAACAATGCGCGCCATCTTCAGGCCACAGGCGCTGGCCGCTGCGGTTGCTTTGGGCTGCTGTGCCCAGGCGCAGGCTGTTTCGTTCAACATCGGCGAGATCGAAGGGCAATTCGATTCCTCGCTGTCGGTCGGTGCCAGCTGGGGCATGCGTGACGCCGACAAGAAGCTGGTGGGTATTCCCAACGGCGGCACCGGCCAGGCGTCCACCGGCGATGACGGCCGCCTGAACTTCAAGAAGGGCGAGACCTTCTCCAAGATCTTCAAGGGCATCCACGACCTGGAGCTCAAGTACGGCGACAGCGGCGTGTTCGTGCGCGGCAAGTACTGGTACGACTTCGAACTGCAGGACGAAGACCGCGAATTCAAGCAGATCAGCAATAACCACCGCGACGAAGGTGCGCGCTCTTCCGGCTACGAGTTACTCGATGCCTTCGTCTATCACAACTACTCCATCGGCGATTTGCCGGGCAACGTGCGCGTCGGCAAGCAGGTGGTCAGTTGGGGTGAAAGTACATTCATCGGCAACTCCATCAACAGCATCAACCCTATCGACGTTTCCGCGTTCCGCCGGCCCGGTGCCGAGATCAAGGAAGGCCTGATTCCGGTCAACATGGTGTTCGCTTCCCAAAGCCTCACCAACCAACTCAGCGTGGAAGGTTTCTACCAGTTGAACTGGGAAAACACCGTGGTGGACAACTGCGGCACTTTCTTCGGCAACGACGTGGTGGCCCACGGCTGTAACAGTAACTACACCGTCGGCAGCCCGGCGATTGCGCCGTTGCAACCCGTAGCGGCGGCGTTTGGCCAAGGCTTCCAGGTCACGAAAGAAGGCGTAGTGGTGCAGCGTGCGCCGGATCGTGAAGCCCGTGATGGCGGCCAGTTTGGCGCAGCCTTGCGCTGGCTGGGGGATGACACCGAGTACGGCTTGTACTTCATGAACTACCACAGCCGCACGCCGACGGTGGGCACCATCACCGCAAACACCAACCTGGCGACGCTTGGCAGAATCATCAATACCGGCAACGCACTTGCCCCAGGCAATGGCGTCGGCCTGGCCACCAGCGCGCTGCTCGGGAATGGCCAGTATTACCTCGACTACCCGGAAAATATCCGCCTGTTCGGCGCCAGTTTCTCCACCACCTTGCCTACCGGCACCGCGTGGACTGGTGAGATCAGTTATCGCCCCAATGCTCCGGTACAACTGAACACCACTGACCTGACCCTGGCCCTGGTGACGCCGTTGTCCCCAACCGCCTCACCGATCAGAAGTACGTTCGGTGGCGACAACGCCGGCTACCGCCGCAAGGAAATCACCCAGATCCAGAGCACCATGACCCAGTTCTTCGACCAGGTGCTGGGCGCCGAACGCCTGACCCTGGTGGGCGAAGCGGCCTTCGTGCATGTGGGCGGGCTGGAGGCGAAATCCAAGCTGCGTTATGGCCGCGATTCGGTCTACGGCCAATACGGCTTCGGCGGCGACACCGACGGCTTTGTCACGGCCAACTCCTGGGGTTATCGCGCCCGGGCGATCCTCGATTACAACAACGTGTTCGCCGGGGTCAACCTCAAGCCCAACGTGTCGTGGTCCCAGGATGTCAGCGGCTATGGCCCCAACGGCCTGTTCAACGAAGGTGCCAAGGCCATCAGCGTCGGCGTGGATGCGGACTACCGCAACACCTACACCGCGAGCCTGAGCTACACCGACTTTTTTGGCGGTGACTACAACACCCTCACCGATCGCGACTTCATCGCCCTCAGCTTTGGCGTGAACTTCTGATTTGGCTTAAGTAAGGACAAGAGACTATGCGCAAGATGATTCTGCAATGCGGCGTGTTGGCCCTGAGCCTGTTGGCGGCCAACGTGATGGCTGCGGTGTCGCCGGAAGAAGCGGCCAAGCTCGGCACCACCCTGACCCCGGTGGGCGCCGAGAAGGCCGGCAACGCCGACGGTTCGATCCCGGCATGGACCGGTGGCATCCCGAAAAACGCCGGGGCGGTGGACAGCAAAGGCTTCCTCGCCGACCCGTTTGCCAGTGAGAAACCGCTGTTCGTGATCACCGCCGCCACGGTCGACAAGTACAAGGACAAACTGTCCGAAGGCCAGGTGGCGATGTTCAAGCGCTACCCGCAAACCTACAAGATCCCGGTGTATCCGACCCACCGCACGGTCAACCTGCCACCGGAGATCTACGAGTCGATCAAGCGCAGCGCGCTGAACGTGCATGCGATCAACGACGGCAATGGCCTGGAGAACTTCACCGGCAACCGCTACTACGCCTTCCCGATTCCGAAGAACGGCGTGGAAGTGCTGTGGAACCACATCACCCGTTACCACGGCGGCAACCTGCGCCGCATTATCACCCAGGCCACGCCGCAGACCAATGGCAGCTACACGCCGATCCGCTTCGAAGAAGAAGTGGCCGTGCCGCAACTGATCCCGGACATGGACCCGGTCAAGGGCGCCAACGTGCTGACCTTCTTCAAGCAGTCGGTGACCGCCCCGGCGCGCTTGGCCGGCAACGTGCTGCTGGTGCACGAAACCCTCGACCAGGTGAAGGAGCCGCGGCTGGCCTGGGTCTACAACGCCGGCCAGCGCCGGGTACGCCGTGCGCCGCAAGTGGCCTACGACGGGCCGGGCACCGCCGCCGACGGCCTGCGCACCTCGGATAACTTCGACATGTTCTCCGGCGCCCCGGACCGCTACGACTGGAAGCTGGTGGGCAAGAAGGAGATGTACATCCCCTACAACAGCTACAAGCTCGATTCGCCGACCCTCAAGTACGACGACATCATCAAGGCCGGCCACATCAACCAGGATTTGACCCGCTACGAGCTGCATCGGGTCTGGGAAGTGATCGGCACCGTCAAGCCGAGCGAGCGGCACATCTACGCCAAGCGCCACATGTACATCGACGAAGACAGCTGGCAAGTGGCATTGGTGGATCACTACGACGGCCGTGGCCAACTGTGGCGGGTCGCTGAAGGTCACGCGCAGTTCTACTACGACCACCAGGTGCCGGCCTACACCGTCGAAACCCTGTACGACATCATCGCCGGGCGCTACATCGCCCTGGGGATGAAGAACGAAGAGAAGAGCAGCTTCGTGTTCGGCTTTGCGGCCAAGGCGGCGGATTACACGCCAGCAGCCTTGCGCTCTGAAGGCGTGCGCTAAAACCTGATTGAAATACGGTCAAACTGTGGGAGCGGGCTTGCTCGCGAAAGCGGTGTATCAGTCAATAATCCGGTGACTGACACTCCGCCTTCGCGAGCAAGCCCGCTCCCACATTTACTGTGTTCCACCTTTGGAACATATGCCCGGCAATCAGTCTGCTGAATACTCCTCAACAACCGCCAGCCACAGGACTAGGGTAGGGGGCACGCCGCCTAATAATAAAAAACAGGGACGCAGTAATGACCGCCATGACCCGTTGTCTGGATCGTCCTGGATTCATGCCACGTTTGTCTCCCCATCATCTGCTACGCCCGCGTTTGGCCGGGCCTTTGCTCAACGCCTCGGCGCGGGTGAAGTTGCTCTGCGCCCCGGCCGGCAGTGGCAAGAGCGCGTTGCTTGCCGAATGCGCATTACAGGCGCCTGCGGATTGCCAGGTGTATTGGTTGCCGCTCAATGGGGCGGCCTTGGATTTGTGTCAGCGTCTGGCCCAAAGCCTCGGCCTGGATTTTGTCGACGAACCCAGGCTGCTGCTGGCCCTCAATCGCTGGCAAGCGCCGGCCTGGCTGTTTCTCGATGACTTCTGCCGAGTGCCGGCGCCTGAACTGGATGCATTGCTCGATCGCATTCTGGCGGCCAGCAGTCCCGTATTAACCTGGTGGATTGGTGCGCGGCGGCGGCCAGCGTGCAATTGGCCACGCCTGTTACTCGACGATGAATTGTGGGAGTGCAACGCGGCCGAGCTGGCGTTTGATCACAGCGAGATCCAGCACTTGGCCGGGCCCTGCGTCGACAAGGTGCTTAAGTTCAGCGCCGGCTGGTGCGCCGGCGTGCGCATCGCATTGCTTGAAGGCGACGGGCACCCCGACAAAACCTTGCTCGACTACCTGCAACACGAGCTGTTCAGCGGCCTGGCCCCGGAGTTGGCCGAAGCCTGGCGTGTGCTTGCGCACCTGCCACGTTTCAACCCGAGCCTGTGTGATCACCTGTTCGGCTTCGGTGATTATCTGCGTGACTTGCAGACGTTGGGCGCCTTTATCGAACCCTGGGAGGGCTCCACCGACTGGCTGCAAATCTTTCCGCCGTTGGCGCAGCTCATGCGCGACGAACCCTGGCCGGCCAAGCGCTCCTGGCACCGTCGCGCCTGCCAATGGTTTACCGCCGCCGAGGACTGGCAAGCCGCGTTTGAGCAAGCGCTGCTGGCCGAAGAGTACGAGGTGGCCGTGAGCCTGTTGCAGCACTTCAGTTTTGAAGATTTGTTCCGCCAGCAAAACGCCTTGCTGCTGTTGCGGCTGCATGAGCAGCATGGCGATGAATTGATGCTGGGTTCGGCGCAACTGGTGGGCTTGGTAACGGCGGCGTTGCTGTTTGCCGGGCGCTTCGACCAGGCGGCCTTATGCATCGATCAACTGGCGCGTTTCACCCCGCAACCGACTGCGCATGCGCAGCGCTATCTGCTGGCTCGCTGGCAGGCGCAATGGGGTTGGCTGCTGCATCTTGGCGGCGAAGCCGCACGGGCCCGGGAGCATTTTCTTGAAGCCCTGCAAGACTTGCCCGAGAGCGCCTGGACCTCGCGCTTGATGTGCCTGTCGGGCCTGACCCAGCAAGCCTTGCTGCGTGGCGAACTGGACGTGGCCCAGGCGCTGAACCGCGAGGCGTTGTGCCTGGCCCGGTCCCATGGCTCACTGCTGCTGGAGGCGCTGCTGGAACTGGATCATGCGCAGTTGCTGGAACAGCGCGGCGCGCCGTATCGGGCCCAGAGCCTGCTGGAAAACGTGCAGCGCATGCTGGTGCAACAGCGACTCAAGGCCGGGCCGTTGGTGGGGCGGATTTTGTTGCGACGGGGGCATTTGGCCCTGCGCCAGGGCCACGACGCCGTGGCCGCCGAATGCTTCGAATCCGGCCTGGGCATGTGTTTGCACAGCCAGGACAAGCGCGTGCTCTATGGCTACCTCGGTCTGGCTTTATTGGCCGCCAACAAAGGCGATTACGCCGAGGCGTTTATCCAGTTGCGGGACGCCGAGCGCCTGATGCAGCAACGCCAGGTGCCCGACACCGTGTACCGCGCCGTGTTGCTGTTGCTCAGCGGGCATTTCTGGCTGCAACAGGGCCGCGCCGAACTGACCCTGGAAGCGGTGACCCGCGTGCTGCGTCACTACCGGGGGCCGAAGGCCAAACAGGCGCCGCCGGCCACCCTGGAGCTGATCCCGCGCCTTGAGTATTTGCAGGTGTTGGCCGAAGTGAAATTGCACCGCGCCGAAGAGCCTGTCGCCCGCTTGCGTGCGTTACTGGAGACTGCCCGTCAGCGCGGCATGCTGTGCCTGGAGGCGGAGTTGCACTTGGTGTTGGGGGAAGTGGCCTGGCAGGTCGGCGATCGACCGTTGGCCGTGCGCTCCCTGGAGGCCGGGTTGGAGCTGGCAGGGCGTTGCCAGGTACAACAGGCGATTCGCGAGTTGCGCCTCCGGCAGCCGGGGTTGTTGAGTGCGCTGGGGCTGGAGCCGCAAGAGTGTCTGGCGACGGCGGGGGAAAACCCTCTGAGCCAGCGCGAGCTTGAGGTGCTGCAACTGATTGCCCAGGGCAATTCCAATCTGGAAATCGCCGGGCAGTTGTTTATCTCGCTGCACACGGTGAAGACCCATGCCCGGAGGATTCATAGCAAGTTGGGGGTGGAGCGGCGTACCCAGGCGGTGGCCAAGGCCAAGACCTTGGGGTTGATGGCCTGAACTCTCATCTCGAAATCAATGCAGGCTAATGTGGGAGCCGGGCTTGCCCGCGATGACGGTGTGTCAGTGACAGACAGCTAACCTGATGCACCGCGATCGCAGGCAAGCCAGCTCCCACAGTTGAGCGGCGTTGTGTCAGGGAAGCTGATAACCCATCCGCCAACTCACCGCCTGGGTGGCCGCCAACAAACGCTTCGCCGCCGGGCCGTCTTCATCGGCATGGAACAGCGACGTCGGCCCCACCACGGTCAATACCGCCGCCACTTGCCCGACCGCGTTGAACACCGGCGCCGATAACGCGTCCACACCCGGCATCAGCAAACCGTGCACAAAGTGCAGGCCACGCTGGCGGATCTGCTCGCAGGTGGTGGCGTAGGCCTGGTCATCCGCCAACGCATGGGCGATGCCCGCGTGAATCTCCCGCTCCCGCAAGTCCACGGTTTCCCGCGACGGCAGGAAGGCGCTGAACACCAGCCCGGTGGACGAACTGAGCAGCGGCAACACCGAGCCCAATTGCGTCACCACCGTCACCGCGCGCACTGCCGGCTCGATATGCACCACGGTCGCGCCCTGGTTGCCCCAAACGGCCAGGAAGCAGGTTTCATTCAACTCGTCCCGCAGTTCCGCCAGGGGCAGGGCGGCGACTTTCAGCACGTCCATGCTGCCCAGCGCGGCCAGCCCCACGCGCAAGGCTTCGCGGCCCAGGCCGTAATGGTTGGTGGCGGTGTTCTGTTCGGCAAAACCTGAAGCGATCAGCGCCTGCAAATAGCGGTGGACCTTGCTCGCCGGCATTTGCACATGTTCGGCCAGGCGCGACAACGAGGTAGCCGGCGACAGTTCAGCCAGGGCCTTGAGGATGTCGGTGCCCACTTCAGCCGAGCGGACTTTCTGTTTACCGGTGTCGCGGGGGGCGGGCGGCTTTTCCATGGAGGGCATGAATCCGAAAGACGAATGGGCGTCTTTATAGCTTGACGGTCAACAGGTATCAAATTACGTTATGCGTAACTGGATTACGATAAAAACAACTTCCGCTCAGAGGACGATCCATGACCCTCGAATACCAATCAGGCTTCGGCAATGAATTTGCCAGCGAAGCCCTGCCCGGCGCACTGCCGGTTGGCCAGAACGCCCCGCAGAAAGCGCCCTACGGGCTGTACACCGAACTCTTCTCCGGCACCGCCTTCACCATGGCCCGCAGCGAAGCCCGACGCACCTGGCTGTATCGCATCCAGCCGTCGGCCAATCACCCGGCGTTCGTCAAGCTGGAACGGCAATTGGCCGGTGGCCCGCTGGGCGCCGTGACGCCCAATCGCCTGCGTTGGAACCCATTGGACATTCCCGCTGAGCCGACAGATTTCATCGACGGGCTTGTCGGCATGGTCGCCAACGCCGGGTCAGAAAAACCTTCGGGCATCAGCATCTACACCTACCGCGCCAATCGCTCCATGGACCGCGTGTTCTTCAACGCCGACGGCGAACTGTTGATCGTTCCCGAGCAGGGCCGCCTGCGCATCGCCAGCGAACTGGGTGTGCTGGAAGTGGAACCGCTGGAAATTGTCGTGCTGCCCCGCGGCCTGAAATTCCGTGTCGAGCTGCTGGACGCACAAGCTCGCGGCTACGTCGCCGAAAACCATGGCGCACCGCTGCGCCTGCCGGACCTTGGGCCAATCGGCAGTAACGGGCTGGCCAACCCACGGGATTTCCTCACCCCCGTCGCTCACTACGAAGACCTCAAGCAACCGACCCTACTGGTGCAGAAATTCCTCGGTGAACTCTGGGGCTGCCAGCTGGACCATTCGCCGCTAAATGTGGTGGCGTGGCACGGCAATAACGTGCCGTACAAATACGACCTGCGCCGCTTCAACACCATCGGCACCGTGAGTTTCGATCACCCGGACCCGTCGATCTTCACCGTATTGACCTCGCCCACCAGTGTGCACGGCCTGGCCAACCTCGACTTCGTGATCTTCCCGCCCCGCTGGATGGTCGCCGAAAACACATTCCGGCCACCGTGGTTCCACCGCAACCTGATGAATGAGTACATGGGCCTGATCCAGGGCGCCTACGATGCCAAGGCCGAAGGCTTCGTGCCCGGCGGCGCGTCGTTGCACAGCTGCATGAGCGCCCATGGCCCGGATGGCGAGACCTGCACCAAGGCCATCAACGCGACGCTTGAGCCCCACAAGATTGATAACACCATGGCCTTCATGTTCGAGACCAGCCAGGTGCTGCGCCCTACACAATTCGCGCTGGAATGCTCACAGTTGCAACCTGCTTACGACGCTTGCTGGGCCTCGCTCCCTGCAACCTTCAACCCGAATCGGAGATAACCCATGACTCAGCCTAATCTCACCCGCAGTTGGGTGGCTTCCGCCAACGGTCACCGGGATTTCCCGCTGCAAAACCTGCCGTTGGGTGTGTTCAGCGTTAACGGCGCTGCACCGCGCAGTGGCGTGGCGATCGGCGACCATGTTTTCGATCTGCAGGCTGCTTTGGAGTTCTTTGAGGGCGAGGCCCGCCGTGCCGTTGAAGCCACTGCTGGTGGCCAACTGAATGCGTTTTTTGAACTGGGCCGTGGCCCGCGTGTGGCCCTGCGTGAACGCCTGCTGGAACTGCTGGCGGAAGGCAGCGACCTGCAAGGCAAACTGCAATCAGCGCTGCACCCGGCTGCCGCTTGCCAGATGCACCTGCCGGCCAAAATCAATGATTACACCGACTTCTACGTCGGCATCGAGCACGCGCAAAACGTCGGCAAACTGTTCCGTCCCGATAACCCGCTGCTGCCCAACTACAAATATGTGCCGATCGGTTATCACGGCCGTGCGTCGACCATTCGCCCGTCGGGCACCGATGTGCGCCGCCCTAAAGGCCAGACGCTGCCAGCCGGTCAAACCGAGCCGACCTTCGGCCCTTGCGCACGCCTGGACTACGAGCTGGAGCTGGGCATCTGGATCGGCCAGGGCAATGCCATGGGCGACTCGATTGCCATCGGCGACGCCGCTGATCACATCGCTGGTTTCTGCCTGCTCAACGACTGGTCGGCGCGGGATATCCAGGCCTGGGAATACCAGCCGCTGGGCCCGTTCCTGTCGAAGAGTTTTATCACCAGCATTTCGCCATGGGTGGTGACCGCTGAAGCCCTGGAACCCTTCCGCAAGGCACAACCGGCGCGCCCTCAAGGCGACCCGCAACCCCTGCCGTACCTGCTGGACAAGCGCGACCAGGCGGCCGGTGGTTTTGATATCGAACTGGAAGTGCTGCTGACCACCGCCTCGATGCGTGAGCAGAACCTGCCGGCCCATCGCTTGACCCTGAGCAACACCCAGCACATGTACTGGACCGTCGCACAAATGGTTGCGCACCACAGCGTCAACGGCTGCCAGTTGCAGGCCGGTGACCTGTTCGGTTCGGGCACCTTGTCGGGGCCGGAAGCGGGTCAGTTCGGCAGCCTGCTGGAAATCACCGAAGGCGGTAAAAAGCCGATCGAACTGGCCTCCGGCGAAGTGCGTAAATTCCTCGAAGACGGCGACGAAATCATCCTGCGCGCCCGCTGCAGCCGCGACGGGTTTGCCTCCATCGGCTTCGGCGAATGCCGGGGTACCGTGGTCGCGGCGCGCTAAGAGGGCAGGGGCATGGAACTCTATACCTACTACCGCTCCACTTCGTCCTACCGGGTGCGGATCGCGCTGGCCCTCAAGGGCCTGGACTTCACCGCCGTTCCGGTCAACCTGCTGGTGCCCAAGGGCGGCGCCAACCGCCAGCCGGAATACCTGGCGATCAACCCGCAGGGTCGTGTGCCGGCCTTGCGCACTGATGAAGGTGATGTGTTGATCCAGTCGCCGGCAATCATCGAGTACCTGGAGGAACGTTATCCACAGGCGCCGTTGCTCTCCACGGATCTGGCGACCCGCGCTCATGAGCGCGCGGTGGCGTCGATCATCGGTTGCGACATTCATCCGCTGCACAACTCCAGTACCCAGAATCTGCTCAAACAGTGGGGGCACGATGAGGCGCAAGTGCTGGAGTGGATCGGGCACTGGATCAGCCAGGGACTGGCGGCGGTGGAGCAGTTGATCGGTGATCAGGGGTATTGCTTTGGCGAGCAGCCGGGGATGGCGGATACGTTTTTGATCCCACAGTTGTATGCGGCCGAGCGGTTCAAGGTGTCGCTGGCGGCGTACCCGCGCATTCAGCGGGTAGCGGGATTGGCGGCGCAGCATCCGGCGTTCATGGCGGCTCATCCCGCCAACCAACCGGATACCCCTCCAGTCTGATCGTTCCCACGCGGAGCGTGGGAACGATCTACACCACTATAAAAACAATACAGGTCCCTTGCGATGCACAATCAGATTGCCAGCTTTCGTGCGGCACTCGACGCCCGCCCGGTGTCGCGCTATCAGTGGTTGATTCTCCTGTTGCTGGCATTGTTGCTGGTCACCGACGGTTACGACGCCCAAGTCCTGGGCTATGTAGTCCCGGCGCTGGCCAAGGACTGGGGCCTGGAAAAGGCCGCCTTTGGCCCGGTGTTCAGCGCCAACCTGCTGGGGCTGACCCTCGGTTCCCTGGCCGTCACACCGCTGGCGGACCGCTTCGGTGTACGGCGCATCCTGCTGTGCTGCGTGCTGATCTACGCCAGCCTCACGGTGCTGATGGTGTTCGCCAATTCCCTGAATACCTTGATGGCCGCCCGTTTCATCTGCGGCATCGGCATGGGCGGTGCAATGCCCAGCGCCATGGCCTTGATGTCGGAGTATTCGCCGCCACGCATGCGAACCTTGATGGTGACGCTGGCGGCCTGTGGCTTCTCTTTCGGCGGTGCGGCCGGTGGTTTTGTCGCGGCCGGGTTTATCGACAGCTTTGGCTGGCAGGCGGTGTTCCTCGCCGGTGGTGTGACGCCGTTGCTGTTGTTTCCGTTTCTCGCCTGGATGCTCCCTGAATCGCTGCCGCGCTTGCTGCGTGACGCGCCGCCTTACGCGCGCCTGCAAAAAGTCACCGCGCGGATGCTGCCAGGCTGGCAACCGCCGGCGGCGAGCGAGGCAGAAAACCGCCAGGAGCAAGGCAGCAAACTGACGGTGGTGGAGCTGTTCCGCCATGGTTATGCGCGCCCGACCTTGCTGCTGTGGGCGACGTTTTTTGTCAGCCTGATCCTGCTGTACTTCATGATCAGCTGGCTGCCTTCGCTGTTACTGGAAAGCGGCCTGGGCCTGAATGAGGCCAACCTGGTGACCTCGATGTTCCTGTTCGCCGGGACACTGGGCGCCATCGGCATGGCCTGGTTTGCCGATCGGTTGAAAAGCAAAGTCCGCCTGCTGTCCGGCGTGCTGGCAGCGGCTGCGGTGTGCACCATTTTGCTGGGGCTGAATCACGACAACCCGCGTTATCTGGTGGCCTGTGTGTTTGCGGCGGGCTTCTGCATCATCGGCGGTCAACTGACCCTGAACGCGTTCGCCAGTAACTTCTACCCGGCTCACGTACGGGCCACCGGTACTGGCTGGGCGTTGGGCGTCGGGCGGTTCGGTTCGATCCTGGGGCCATTGTTTGGCAGCCTGTTGCTGGCGATGCACATACCGGTGCAGCAGATTTTCTTCTTCTGCGCGATTCCGGCGGTGATTGCGGCGTTGTTGATTATCCAGGTGCGCTCGCCAGTCAATGCACCACAGAGTTCGGCGGCAAATGCCCCAGCCGTTCGGTCAGGCGCAGACGCTGGATCGGGTCTTCGCTGAGCATCAAGGCATGCTCCAGGTCAAAACGCTCGGCATTCGGGCAATCCAGACGCTGATACAAACTGGCCCGGGCCAGGTAATCGGCGGCGCTGGCATTGCCCAGCTCCAGCACGCGTTCGGCGTCCACCAGGGCGGCCAGGTGGTCGTCGTTGGACAGGTGCAACTGGCGCAGATTGCGTGACAGCCGTTGCAGGATTGATCGCGGCTCGGCAGTGTGCAGGTGGTCGGCCTGCAACTTGAGATTGGGGCCGTACTGGCGAGTCAGCAGGTCGCGGCAATCGTTGGGGTACAGACGTCGGCCGCCGCACGGGTCGAGCAGGTGATCGGCACCCGGCACCCGCAACAGGAAGTGCCCCGGGAAGTTGACGCCGACCAGCGGAATGTCCAGGCGTCGTGCCAGCTCCAGCGCAATCAGCCCCAGGGCCAGCGGCTGCCCGCGTTTGCGCTTCAACACCTTGTCCAGCAGGGCGGCGGCGGGGCGCAGCGGGGTGTGGTCGTCCTGGGCGAACCCCAGGTCATTCATGCGCCGCAGCAAGGGTTGCCCGAGTTCATCCGCCGGCAGCACCGGCAGGCTGAGGCTGACCAACTGCTGCAACACCTTGAAGTCCTGCAGGATGGCCACGGGGTCCACCGCCGGGTCGTGCTCGGCCGCCATCCACAGCGCGGCTTCAAACAGCGCGGGCGGTGACCGTTCCAGGCAGGCAAAAAAAGCGTCGCGGGGCTTCATTGGGTTCTCCGGCGGATGCCTCGTTTTAGCCTTGCTGTGAACTTTCGTCCAGTGCCTTTAGAAGCGTCCTACTTGTTTATGTCGCAAACCCTTTAAAACCGGCGTCCTTATTCCTGCGCGCTTCAGCAGGCTTTCGCAGGCAGTCCTATACTTGGCGCCTACCAGAAGTGATTCGGGAGCCCGACGATGTTTGCGCTCATGCACAGCACACGCCTTGAATCGCTGCACCTGAGTGTCGACCCTGCCACCGGGTTAAAGGCGGTCATTGCCATCCACAACAGCCGCCTGGGCCCCGCCCTTGGAGGTTGCCGCTACCTCTCTTACCCCGACGATGAAAGTGCCGTGGCGGATGCCGCGCGCCTGGCCCAGGGTATGAGCTACAAGGCCGCGCTGGCCGGTTTGCCGGTGGGTGGCGGCAACGCGGTGATCATCCGCCCCGCCCATGTGGAAAGCCGCGCCGCGCTGTTTGAAGCCTTTGGCCGCTGCATCGAGCAACTCGATGGCCGCTACATCACCGCCATCGACAGCGGCACCTCGGTGGCCGACATGGATTGCATCGCCCAGCAGACCCGCTATGTCACCAGCACCACGGCGGCCGGCGATCCGTCGCCCCACGCGGCGATGGGCGTGTTCGCCGGCATCCGCACCACCGCCATGGCCCGCCTGGGCAGCGATAACCTGGAAGGCTTACGCGTGGCAATCCAGGGCCTGGGCAACGTCGGTTATGCCCTGGCCGAGCAACTGCACGCGGCCGGGGCTGAATTGCTGGTGAGCGACATCGACCACGGCAAGGTGCAACTGGCCATGGAACAGCTGGGCGCGCACCCGATTGCCAATGAAGCCTTGCTCAGCACCCCGTGCGACATCCTCGCGCCCTGCGGTGTGGGCGCGGTGTTCAACCGCTACACGGTCGCCCAGTTGCGGTGCGCGGCGGTGGCCGGCTCTGCCAGTGCGCAACTCACCAACCTGCAAGTGGCCGATCAACTGGAAGGCCGTGGGATTCTTTACGCGCCGGACTACGTGATCAACTCCGGCGGCCTGATCTACGTGGCCCTCAAGCACGGCGGCGCTGAGCTGGAAACCATCACCGCGCACCTGTCGAACATCGGCACGCGCCTGACCGAAATCTTCGCCCATGCCCAGGCTGAAAAACGCTCACCCGCGCGGGTAGCGGATGAGCTGGCGGAGCGCTTGCTGTACCGCTGAAGATAATCGCTGCTTAACCGTCGACGTGTAACTGTCATTCGCCCTGCGTGGGAAATAGATGGTTACACCCACGTAGCCGTGCACTTTACTATTGTGGTTGAACGCTAGATTTCTCAACTCCCGAGACAGAGGTTGGCATGTCCAAACAAACAGCAGGGCGCTCCAGCGGGCGCATGATTACCTTCAAACGCCCGGATGGCGCGGACGTCAACGGCTACCTGGCCAGCCCAGCGGTACTCGAAGGCGCGCCGGCGATCGTGGTGATTCAGGAATGGTGGGGCGTCAACGAGCAGATCAAGGGCGTGGCCAATCGACTGGCCGAGTGCGGCTACCGGGTGCTGGTGCCGGACCTTTATCGCGGCGCGTCGACGGTAGAAGAGGAAGAGGCCCATCACCTGATGGATGGGCTGGATTTTGGCGATGCGGTTTCCCAGGACATCAAGGGCGCCGTGCAGTACTTGCAGGCAGATTCGAAAAAAGTCGGCGTGACCGGTTATTGCATGGGCGGGGCGTTGACGTTGCTGGCGTTGAACGCGATTCCGGAAGTGGCTGCGGGCGTGGTGTGGTACGGCTTCCCGCCGCTGGAATACCTGGATGCGTCGAAAATCAAGGCGCCGCTGATTGGGCATTGGGGCACACAGGATGCTTTCTTCAACATCGACACCGTGGCGGAGTTGGAGTCGAAACTGCATGGGGCGGGTGTGGACGCGACTTTCCATCGCTACCTGGCACACCATGCGTTTGCCAATGAAACCGCGATTGGCGATGGGCGTATATCCGGCACGCAATATGATGCCGCCTGGTCGCAACTGGCGTGGGACCGCACGTTGACGTTCTTCGGCAAGACGTTATGGCAGGCGTAACGCATGTGAAAGGCATCAACGCATAACCTGTGGCGAGGGAGCTTGTTGTGGCGAGGGAGCTTGCTGTGGCTGAGGGGGCTTGCTGTGGCGAGGGAGCTTGCTCCCGCTGGGCTGCGCAGCAGACCCAAAAGCTTGGGAGCGCTGCGCACTCCAGCGGGAGCAAGCTCCCTCGCCACAGCATGCTCCCTCAGCCACAGCATGCTCCCTCAGCCACAGCAAGCCCCCTCAGTCACAGCAAGCCCTTTCGCCACTAAAGGCAATGCATCACTCAGCCGCTGGCTGCCCGATCTCCGCCAATGCACTCGCATTGTTCTTGAACGCCGCCGCAAATGCCGCGCGGTTCTTGGCCATGAAAATACCGGCATCTTCAGCCTGCTTCTCGCTCAAGCCTTCGACGTTTTTCAACAGCACTTCCATCAGGGACTCTGCCAGTTCAAGCATCTGGTCGTGTGCGTCGGCAAGTTTGCGATCCACGAATGTAGTCTCCAGGTCACGGGTACTGCGATACAGGGTTTCAACAGCCATTTTTCGGCCTCGTCATCGGTGCAGTATTGAAGGGAGTTGCCCTTGGTTCGAGTGTCGCCAAGCGTTCTCGCGACTACTGTATTTATATACAGCTAAAAGCATAAGCCAATCCATGGGCTTTGGGTAGTGGCTTTTTAATGTAGTTGGAATCCGGGGGTTTGCAGCAAGAGAAATTTCTGACAACTTGCCGGGGTTGCGCCGGCTTCGTCCGTTCGCTTACCTTCCTCGGGCGCTGCAAATGCAGCGAACGGGCTTGGCGGCTCGGTATAAGGCACAACAGCATCCCCCACACGATTGCAGGCGTTTTTGCGCCTGAACTCCTTTTTACGGTGGGTTGCGCAGGGACCCTTCAGGGTGCCGGGTTGTTCCTTTACCGGTCCGCCAACCTTGTGCAATCCGCCACCCAAATCTGCTTGGCGGCAGACGGTGGCGGTTCCATTTAAAGGAACTGTTCGATGAAAAAGCTTACCCCGAGTCCCCCTTACGATTCACACACTGACACCCGTCTTCAAGCCGCCGCCAACCGCGCAATTGATCACTATCTGCGCCCTGAAACACCTGAACCACCTCCCGAACCCTCCTCGATTCTTTTCAGCGTTACGCCCAATGCCGACACGGAAACATTACTCGCCAACGCCAGCGAAACCTTGAACAGTGCCCGTGAAATGGCCAGCAGCCTGGCTTTCGAGCTCGAGGGGCCGCAGCGAAGTTTGCTTTTGGCGATCCATCAACTGCTGGAAATGAGTGGTTTATTGGTCGGTCAAGCGCTCGATCAGGTCGCGCCAACCTGAACCGGTATTCCAAATAAGCGGAGGAGGCAGGCTAAGTACGCTCGTGCGAGGCCTGTTCTTTTCAGTGGTTGAGTCCAAACGGCGACTTTTTCTGTTACTCACTTCATCGCTTGACCCACGACAGTGAAAAGTCTAGCGACTAGACTCCTTTCTCATCGACAACGGAGGCCCCTATGAGTACTTCCTTTTTCCCTCGAGCTCCCCTGACCGAAACCGAGGAGCAAGCTGCCAGCTACGACCGCTGGTTTCGTGCCAAGGTGCGAGCCGCTTTGGATGATCCTAGTCCCGGCATCCCTCACGATCAGGTGATGGCCGAAATGCAGGCGCTGATCGAATCTAAACGCAAGAAAGGCGATGCTGATTGAATGGGCACCCGCTGCGCGGGCGCAACTCTGGAAATTCTTGATTACATCAGCGATCGCAATCCCAATGCAGCTCTTGAGCTCAACCGAGCAATAGAAGCCTCAGTATTGGCCCTCTCCCGCAGACCTCATCTTTACCGAACAGGCCGTGTTGGTGGCACACGAGAAATGGTCGTGCATCCCAACTACCTGGTGGTTTACCAAGTCACCGACTCTGTTCGGGTACTGGCGGTTTTACACGCGCGTCAGCAATACCCTTGAGAAGCTGATTGTTGGGACGAGGAGCGTTTTTTGTTCTCCTTGCCCTTCGCACGTGCCTAATGTCACCCCGCCAGCCTCTCACTCCCTGTTCCCTGGCCTTTTTTCTGCATGCAGGGAAACCGTCACGTCCAACCCGCATTATCCGGTCGAGCCGACCTAAGGAAGCATCATCGTGAAAATCAACTGGGCTGAAAACCTGCGCAAGACCGTGCACCACCTGGCCGAGTCCTTGGGAAATCTGTTCGTCGAGACCTTCCACTACCTGGCGTTGTTCGCCATTGGTGCGGTGACCGCCTATGCCGCGGTGATGGAATTTCTGGGGATGCTGGAAACGGGGCACATCAAGATCGATGACATCTTGCTGCTGTTCATCTACTTGGAGTTGGGGGCGATGGTCGGGATTTACTTCAAGACCAACCACATGCCGGTGCGCTTCCTGATCTACGTGGCGATCACTGCGCTAACGCGCCTGCTGATTTCCAACGTCTCCCACCACAACCCGCCCGACCTCGGCATCATCTACCTGTGCGGTGGGATCCTGCTGTTGGCGTTCGCGATTCTGGTGGTGCGGTATGCCTCGTCGGCATTTCCGTCGGTGAAGGTCGAAGGCCCGCGCCGCAAAGGGCAAGCGAGCCTTGAAACAGAGAAAGGCGAGCTTTAAAGCCTGGCACTCAGCGGCGGCCGGTTGACCGGCGGCCGCTGCAACACTTTGTGACTGTCCCCGTCGGTCATCACCGCCAATATCTCAATGGCGCTGTGCCCCTGCTCAATCGCAATCCCGAATTGCACACTCTGCACCAGGCGTTTCAGGCGCTGCGGGTCGTTGCGTTGTTCGGCGCTGATCATGCGTTTGGCCACGACGCCGTCTTCATCGGACAGGGTCAGCATGATGCTGCCGTCCAGCCGCTGGATGCTTAAATTGACCCGGTATTTCGGGGCGAAGGTGTCGGTGATGATCTGAAAAGGGTTGTCCATGGTGCGTTACCGCCTGATAAGAACATGCAGTCATTGACGACCGGTGTCGGGATTAGTTCGCGTTTCCTGACCACTGGCCATTCGCTCGCTGAGGTTTTCACAAGGTCCGTTTTCCTCAGTAGCTGTACAGCAAAGGGCGTGCCGTACAGCAATCTGCCTGCCATCGAATGACCCTTGTGGGAGCGGGCTTGCTCGCGAATGCGGTGTGTCAGCCAATGAATACTCGGCTGAAGGACCGCTTTCGCGAGCAAGCCCGCTCCCACATTGGATTGGCGGTGTTTTTGCGCGCGGTGATCCGTTTCAGGGCATGACCGAAAAAACGATCGCAGACAGCGCAATCAGACCGATCAACACCACAAACACGTTGGACGCCTGGCCCGAGTACTGGCGCAAAGATGGCACTCGGCGGATGGCGTACATCGGCATCAGGAACAACAAGCAGGCGATGATCGGCCCACCCATGGTTTCGATCATGCCGAGGATGCTCGGGTTGAAGGTGGCCACGGCCCAGCAGGTCAGGACCATAAACAGCGCGGTGCAGCGCTCCAGCCACTTGGCGGACATCGAACGGTTGCGCCCGCGCAGGGATTTGACGATCAGGCCCTGGAAGCCTTCGCTGGCGCCGATGTAGTGGCCCAGGAAGGATTTGGTGATTGCCACCAGCGCGATCAGCGGTGCGGCGTAGGCGATGACCGGGGTCTGGAAGTGGTTCGCCAGGTACGACAGGATCGAGATGTTCTGCGCCTTGGCGGCGGCCAGGTCAGCCGGCGACAGGGCCAGCACGCAGCTGAAGCAGAAGAACATCACCGTCAGCACCATCATGCTGTGGGCCGTGGCCAGGATGCCGCTGCTTTTGCGCTCGGCCTGCGGGCCGTACACGCGTTTCTGGTCGACGGCGAAGGCGGAGATGATCGGCGAGTGGTTGAAGGAAAACACCATCACCGGGATTGCCAGCCACAAGGTCTTGAAGAAAGCCGGCAGCGCCATGCCTTCGCGGGCGGAGGCGAAGAACGCGCCGTTCCAGTTGGGGATCAGGCTCACCGCCAACAGCAGCAGGGCGGCGACGAACGGGTACACCAGCACGCTCATGGCCTTGACGATCACGCCCTGGCCGCAACGCACGATGGCCATTAAACCGAGGATCAGCACCAGCGACAGGATCGCCCGTGGCGGCGGCGCCAGGTGCAGTTGGTGTTCCATGAAGCTGGTCAGGGTGTTGGTCAGCGCCACGCTGTACACCAGCAGAATCGGGAAGATCGCGAAGAAGTAGAGCAGGGTGATCAGCTTGCCGGCGCCGATGCCGAAGTGTTCTTCCACCACGTCGGTGATGTCGCCGGATTTGCCCGACAACACAAAGCGCGTCAGCCCACGGTGGGCGAAGAAGGTCATCGGGAAGGCCAGCAGCGCCAGCACGATCAACGGCCAGAAGCCGCCGACGCCGGCGTTGATCGGCAGGAACAAGGTGCCAGCACCGATGGCGGTGCCGTAGAGGCCGAGCATCCAGGTGGTGTCGTGTTTGTTCCAGCCTTGTGTAACGGTGGTCGGCGTCAGGTCTACAGCGGGATTTTCGGCAGCAGGTGTACGTACATCGGTCATCGTTATTGCCTCGTTATTATTTTTGCGCGGGCTCACGTTGGGGCGATCAGGGAATGCTCCTCAGCACTCCACCCAGCTGACGGCCAGGCCGCCCCGTGAAGTTTCTTTGTATTTGTCGTGCATGTCGGCGCCGGTGTCGCGCATGGTGCGGATCACCCGGTCCAGGGAGATGAAGTGTTTGCCGTCGCCGCGCAGGGCCATTTGCGTGGCGTTGATCGCCTTGACCGCCGCGATGGCGTTGCGCTCGATGCACGGCACCTGGACCAGCCCGCCAACCGGGTCGCAGGTCAAACCCAGGTTATGTTCCAGGCCGATTTCGGCGGCGTTTTCCAGTTGCTCCGGGGATGCGCCGAGCACGTCTGCAAGGCCGGCAGCGGCCATGGCGCAGGCGGAACCGACTTCGCCCTGGCAGCCGACTTCGGCGCCGGAGATCGAGGCGTTTTTCTTGCAGAGGATGCCGACGGAGGCGGCAGCCAGGAAGAAATTCACCACGTCATCGTCGGACGCGTCCGGGTTGAACTTCATGTAGTAGTGCAGCACTGCCGGGATAATCCCCGCCGCGCCATTGGTCGGTGCCGTCACCATGCGCCCGCCGGCAGCGTTTTCTTCGTTGACGGCGAGGGCGAACAGGTTGACCCATTCCATGGCCGACAAGGTTGACGTGATGACGTTGGGCTTGCCGATTTCCAACAGGCTGCGGTGCAATTTCGCGGCGCGCCGTGGCACGTCCAGGCCACCGGGCAAGATGCCTTCGTGGCGCAGGCCTTGTTCGACGCATTCGCGCATCACGGACCAGATATGCAGCAGGCCGCTGCGGATCTCGGCATCACTGCGCCAGGCCCGTTCGTTGGCCATCATCAGTTCGGAAACCCGCAGGCCGTGCTTGTTGCACAAGGCCAGCAGCTCGACGGCGCTGGAGAAGTCGTAAGGCAATTGCACTTCGCTGGCCGGTGCAATGCCGGATTCAGCTTCCGCCGCTTCGATGATGAAACCGCCGCCCACCGAGTAGTAGGTCTGTTCGCTCAACAGGCCGTTTTCGCCGTAGGCATGCAGGGACATGGCGTTGGGGTGGTAGGGCAGGCTTTCGTCCAGCAGCAGGAGGTCGTGTTGCCAGTTGAAGGCAATCGACGTGCGGCCGCCGAGCAGCAATTGACCGGACTCCCGCAGCTGTTGGATGCGTAGGCCGATGCTGGTGGGGTCGATGCTGTCTGGCCATTCGCCCATCAGGCCCATCACACAGGCGCGGTCGGTGGCGTGGCCGACGCCGGTGGCGGACAGCGAGCCGTACAAACGCACTTCGACGCGACGGGTTTCGTCGAGCAATTGCTGGTCGATCAACGCCTGGACGAAGGTCGCCGCTGCCCGCATCGG
This sequence comes from Pseudomonas sp. MWU16-30323, assembly GCF_020515595.1. NCBI lineage: Bacteria > Pseudomonadati > Pseudomonadota > Gammaproteobacteria > Pseudomonadales > Pseudomonadaceae > Pseudomonas > Pseudomonas sp. MWU16-30323. The sequence goes on along the minus strand of NZ_JAIWYM010000009.1, from coordinate 205,791 downwards.
GCCGACGGTATGGGAGCTGGAAGGCCCAATGCCCACTTTGAATAGATCGAAAACACTGATAGCCATGCTAAACCCTTACAAGCAATGGAGTAGGAATCGCTGCCATCTTTTGTAGGACAAGCGGAATTGGCGCGATACTGAGCCTCTGGATCGGCACTGACCAACGAATTATCCTAAGACACCCTTTAGCAGGACTAAACCCTATGGCTCGCCCGCTTCATGGCCAGACTTACGTCTGGTTGCACGTTTTTTCCTGCGCGGCTCGGCATTTGTCGTTCACCCGCTGCGCCGAGGAACTGCACATCACCCCGGGCGCAGTCAGCCAGCAAATACGCCAGTTGGAGGAGCGGCTGGGCTTTCGCCTGTTCCATCGACGGGCGCGCGGGGTTGAGCTGAGCGCAGAAGGCCAGCGGCTGGCGATCACTGTGGGCGAGGCTTATGGCAGCATCGATGCCGAGTTGCAGCGGCTGGATGCCGGGATGATCAGCGGCACCTTGCGCTTGCGCTCGATCCCGTCGTTTCTCGGCAAATGGCTGACCCCGCGCTTGCCACGTTTGCAGCAGCGGTTCCCGGATATCCAGCTGCGCATGGTCGCCGAAGACAGCAGCGTTGCCCTGCATGAGGGCGACTTTGACCTGGCCATCGACCTGAACGATGGCAGCTATCCCGGATTGTTATCCACAGCCTTGCTGGACGAGCAGATCTTCCCGGTGTGCGCACCGAGCCTGTTGCGCGGGCGGCCGCCGCTGCATGGCCCCGCCGACCTGGTGCATTTCCCGCTGCTGCACGACATTACCGCCTGGCGTGGGAGTTATGAGTACGCGGAGTGGGAGTTCTACCTGAATGCCATCGGCTACGACGCCGCCGACGTACGGCGCGGGCATACCTTCAACCGCAACCACCTGACCATCGAGGCGGCGATTGCCGGCATGGGCGTGGCGATTGCCCGGCGCACCTTGCTCAATGACGAACTGGAGCGCGGTACCTTGATCGTGCCGTTCGGCCTCGCCGTCCCCAACCACAAACGTTATGTGCTGCTGTACGCACCAGGGGCGCTGAGCCATCCGGGCGTGCGGGCAGTGCATGACTGGCTGGTGGAGGAAGCGGAGATTTTTCGCGGATTGCACCCCTTGGGAGAGGGGCAACGGTAAGGAAGTTGGCGGTAAGAAGATGTAACCAACTCCCCACCCTAACAGCGTTTTTGGTTGTAGTCAGGGTTAATTTGTAATGTGGGATTTATCTTTGCAAAGGGGTTGAAATGTTCCTCGGTCTGCTCAATTGTGTAATCAGGAGGTCATGGTTTTCACCCATCCGGTGAAGCAGGAATGGCCTTCGGCGAGCTAGCTGAAATAAGGGAAAACTATGCAAATCCAAGTCAATAGCGATAACCATATTGAAAGCAGCATCCGACTGGAGGAGTGGGTACGTACCACCATTGAGAGCACGCTCGAACGTTATGAAGAAGATCTGACCCGCGTCGAGGTTTACCTGCGGGACGAGAACGGTGACAAGCCCGGTCCACACGATCTGAGTTGCCGACTGGAAGCACGGCCAAAAGGCCATCAACCGATTTCGGTCCTCCATAAAGCCGATACGCTGGAACAGGCGATCGATGGCGCCGCTACCAAGCTGGAGCATGCCCTGGAGCATCTGTACGGCAAACTGCGCGGCAAACCACGCGCCGCGGGTCAAAGCCTGCCCACTACCAAGGCCGACGAGGCCGAGCTTGAAGAGGAATTCCTGGAAAACGAACAGGCTGCGCTTAACGGCTGATAGCTGATACTTTTTCAACCCCACTGAAAACGGGCCTGCAGATGCAGGCCCGTTTTTCGTTTAAAGCGTCAGCGCGGGCTGCGCCGGAAAAAACAGGCGCTCAAGGCCGACAGTGCGCACGCCCCCAAGCCCGCATACAGCATGGCCCAACCGGCACCGTTGCGCAGCGCGGCCTGGGCAATCACCGGGCCCTGCGGCAACACCTCCAGCTTGCCGGCGGCGATGTCCTGGCTGAGGGTGGCCAATGGCGCGGTGTCGGGCAATACGCCCGCCAGGTAGTGAGCGATCCCGAGTATCAACACCAACCCCATCAGCGCGATGTTCAGTGCGAGTGTGATCAGCCGTGCACTGAAGTCGATGCCCGAGGCCATCCCCGCGCGGTCGGGTGAGACTGAGCCGGTGGTGGTGTTGGTGGTGGGCGAGTTGGTAAACGCCAAGCCGCTGCCGGCAATCCCACAGGCGATCAGGATCGATACCACACTGGGCTGGCCGCTATGGTTGATCGCGGCCATGGCGACAAACCCCACGCCCATCAGGCCCAGGCCCAACGGAATGATGCGTTCGGCGCCGCAGCGCAGGGCCAGGCGCTCGGCCAGCGGCGGCACCACCAGCGTGGGCAGGGTGTAGGCGAGCAGGGCGAGCCCGGTGAGCATCGTGTCGTAGCCCAGGCCGGCCTGGAAATACAGCGGCAGGTAGATCATGAAGGGCCAGAAACTGAAGTTCATGCCGATCGAGCCCATCAGCGCGCCATTGAAGCGCGGGATGCGAAACACCGAGAAATCGAACATCGGATGTGGGCTGCGCCGTTCGACAACCACGAATAACAGCAGGCTGGCCACCGACAACCCGGCCCAACCGAGCATCGCCGGGGTGGCAAAGCCGCTCTCGGTGCCCTGGGTGATGAAATAGACCAGGGCGAACACCGCCAGGGTCAGGGTGGCCATGCCGGCGATGTCGAGGCGGTGAGCGGCCGGGTCGCGGGATTCCTGCACGCTGATGCGCAGCAACACCAGGGTGAACAAGGTCAGCGGCACATGCACCAGGAACACCCAGCGCCAATCTGCGACGGCCAGGATCAACGCTCCCACCATCGGCCCGAAGCCAAGGCCCACACCCGCTATCACACCCCACACCGCAAAGGCTCGCGCCCGCGCCGCCGGCTCGCGGAACTGGTGCGACAGGATCGCGAACTGGCAGATCATCATCGCCCCGCCACCCACGCCCTGGACAAAACGCGCCGCGATCAGCGTGGACGCATCGTTGGCCAGCCCACAGGCCAGCGACGCCAGCCCGAATACCCACAGGCACAGCACCAGCATGCGTCGGCGGCCAAAACGATCGGCCAATGTGCCGGCGGCCATCAGCACGCTGGTGCAGGCCAGGGTGTAGGCATTCATGATCCATTGGGCGTCCTGGAAGCCGGTGCCCAGTTGCTGTTCGAGGGTGGGCAGGATGACCGGCACGCTGGAAATCTCCAGCCCGAACATCAGCGCCACCAGGCACACGGCGGTGAGCGCCAGGCCGTCTCTGGCGGTACGCGGCGGGTTGATGGCGGATACAACGGCGTCGGATGACATGGCCTCTTCCTTTCGATGGGGGAAGGTGTCATTTTCACGGGAATTTGATTCTTTATTAGCGATACTTATTCCTGCAATAAGGGAATTTAGGGCGACAAACAACCATGGCCACTCCGCGTTTTGATGGTGTTGAATTGTTTTTGCAGATCGTCGAGAGCGGCAATCTGACGGAGGCCGCCGAGCGGCTGAACCTCACGCGCTCGGCGGTGGGCAAAGGCCTGGCGCGCCTGGAGGCGCGGTTGGGCACGTCCTTGTTGCAACGCTCCACCCGGCGTCAGCGTCTGACCGAGGACGGGCAGGCCTATTACGAGCATTGCCTGCGCGCGCTGGCGGAACTGGAAGCCGCCGAATCGGTGCTGGAAAGTGGCCGTCAGCAGCCACGCGGACGGTTAAGGGCCAGCTTGCCTTTGGCGTTCGGCCACCATTATGCGGCGCCGGCGTTGTGGGGGCTGATGGACCATTTCCCGCAACTGGAGATCGAGATTTCCTTCTCCGATCGACTGATCGACCTGGCCCAGGAAGGCTTCGACCTGGCGGTGCGCATCGGCGAATTGCCCGACACCGATCGCTTGAGCGCTCGGCGCCTGGGCGAACAGGCCATCGCCCTGGCGGCGTCACCCGCTTACTTGCAGCGTACGGCCCGGATCGACTCCATCGCGGACCTTGCCGGGCACCGGGGCATTGCCTACCGCTGCAATGCCCCGCACCGGGAGCGGGTGACCTCGCCATTGATTCTGGATGACCTGCAGGCCGTGGCCGATGCCGCCATCGCCGGGGTCGGCCTGGCCTGGTTGCCCAGCTGGCTGATCGCCCACTACGTACTGCGTGGGCAACTGCAGGCGGTACTGCCGGACCACCGCGAGCAGCCGATGCCGATCCATGTCATCTGGCCCACGGCGACGCACATGCCGGCCAAGACCCGGTGCGCCATCGACGCGTTGGTGGCCGGCACACCGTCGTGCCTGGCGGGTAGCTGATCAGAACGCGATGGACGTCTGCACATACAGCGTGCGTGGCTCGCCGACGTATTTGCCCTTGTTGTTATCGTCAAACGAGCGGGTGTAGTACTGCTTGTTGAAGATGTTTTTCACACCCACCGCCACGTTCAAATCCGACAGCTGCGGGCCAAAGTCATACGCCGCGCGGCTGCTGAACAGCATGTAGCCAGGGATGCGCCCGGTGCTGCCGTCGGCGCTTTCTGCTTCCGTGTTGGCGTTGTCGGCGAACTGGCTGCTCTGGTAGCTGCTGTCCATATTCAACTTCCAGCGACCTTCGGTGTAACCCACGCCCAGGGTGCCTTTGTGCTTGGAGGAGAAGGGCACGCGGTTGCCTTTGTTCGGGCCGTCTTCGCGGATGGTGGCGTCGACGTAGGCGTAAGTGGCGTACACATCAAAACCCGCCAGGGCCGGGCTCAAGCCGTCGAGGGCATAGTTGATGCTGGACTCGATGCCCTGGTGACGGGTTTCGCCACGGGCAATCACCGTGTCGTTGGTCTGGTTGCTGTCGTACTGGTTGTCAAAGTTGATCAGGAACGCACCGATCTCGGCCCGCAGGGTGCCGTTGTCGTAACGGGTGCCGAGCTCCCAGGTGCGGGCTTTTTCCGGCTTCACTTCGCCACTGGTCACGCGGTTGGGCATCTGGCTGTACTGCACGCTGCCGAACGAACCTTCGGTGTTGGCGTAGAGGTTCCAGTCGTCCGTCAGGTGGTAGAGCACGTTCAACGCCGGCAGGGCGGTGTTGTAGTCACCCTTGTATTTGACGTTGCTGAGGTTGTTGGTCTGCTGGGACTCGATCATCTCGTAGCGGATGCCTGGGGTGATGGTCCACTTGCCGATATCAATCCGGTCGTCGACGAAGAACGCATTGGCTTCGGTGCTGCCCCGGGTGTCGCGGTCGTTGCGGCTGTCGGTGGTGGGCAGTTGCTGATTGGCGGTAATTGGCGTGCGGTAGCGCATTTCGTGGCCGGCTTCGTTGATGTAGCGGTAGCCCACGCCCACTTCGTGGGTGGTGGGGCCGAGGTCGAAGCCTTGGGCGAAACGGGTTTCCAGGCCGCGCACCCAGTACTCGCGAGGCGACAGGGAGAGGAAGTTGCCCTGGTCCAGGTAACCGCTGCGCAGCGTGGTGGTGAAGAAGCTGTTGACGGTGAATTCCCGGCGATCTTCCTGGTAGCGGTAACCGGCGTTGAACATCGTGCGGCGACCCCAGAACTGGTCGTAGGGGCGGGTGGACTGGTACGGGTCGGCCTTGTAGGCGGCAGCGCTCAAGCCACCGGGCATATCGGCCTTGCCTTCGTAGTACTGCGCCATGGCGTTGAAGCTGTTGGCGTCGTCCAGTTGGTACTTGCCCTTGAGGATCAGGTCGTCGATGCGGGTGTCGCTGTTTTCGCGCCAGTCACCGCCACGGGTGCCGGAATACAGGATGGCGCCGCCCAGGCCGTTATCTGCGGTGCCACCGGCCAGCAGGTTGCCGGTGGTCTTGAAGCCGTCGTGGCTGGAGGACGGGCTGGTTTCGGTCTGCAGGCCGCCTTTCACCGTCGGCGCATCGGGAATCGCGCGGGTGACAAAGTTGACGATGCCGCCGACGTTCTGCGGGCCATAACGCACCGCGCCGCCGCCGCGTACCACGTCCACCGCGTCCATGTTGCCCATGCTGATGGGCGCGAACGACAACTGCGGCTGGCCATACGGCGCAAACGGCACCGGGATACCGTCCATCAATACGGTGGAGCGCGAGGCCAGGCGTGGGTTGAGCCCGCGAATACCGAAGTTCAGCGCCATGTCGTGGCTGCCGGTGCCGTTGTTTTCCGGGGCGTTGACCCCGGGAATGCGGTTGAGCACATCGCGGGCCTGGGTGGCGCCCTGGCGTTCGAATTCTTCGCGGCGGATCACGTCCCGGGCGCCCGGGTGTTCGAAAACGTTGGTTTGCGCCGCGTCCCCCAGCCAGTCGCCGACCACGTTGGAGGTGCCCAATTCAAGGGTGGCCGGAGCATTCGCCGGTTGCAGGCTGAAGGCATTGTTGCCCTCGGCGCGGGCTTGCAGGCCGGTGCCTTTGAGCAAGGCATTCAAGCCTTCTTCAGCGGTGTAGTTGCCTGACAGGCCGTGGCTTTGCACGCCGGCGGTCACATCGGAGCCAAATGAAATCAGCACGCCGGCTTCACGGCCAAATTGGTTCAACGCTGCTTCAAGTGACGTAGGGGCGATGCGGTAGGGCTTGGCATCGGCCGCCATTACGTAGGGCAGGGTGCTGAAACTGAGGCTGGCCCCCAACAACAAGTGGCGCAGGGTGCGGGCGAGGGGCGTCAGGCGAGTCGGTTGCTGGGGCATGAAGTGCGGTCCTGAGAAGGTAGGATCAAGGTGGCTTTCCTTCTCTGTCACGCGAGGTGCGGAAAATGGCTCACGGGTTTTGAAAATAATTCAGGCGCGGGATTCGACGGTGACCCAGTAGCGGGTAAATCGCCGGACCTTGACCGGCAGGCTGACTTGCAGCAGGTCCAGGATTCGCTCGCTGTCGTCCAGCGGGTAGCTGCCGGAAATCAGCAGGTTGGCCACTTCCGGGTCGCAATGGAGCTGGCCACGGCGATAACGGCTCAGTTCGGCGAGGAAATCTTCCAGGCGCATGTGGGCCGCCACCAGCATGCCGTCGGCCCAGGCACCGCTGCCGGCATCGGTGGGGCGTGCGGTGTCCCAGCCTTTGCGGGTGAAATTGACCTGATGGGCTTTGTCGACGGACAGCGGCAAACCGCTATAGGTGTTGGGCATGACGTCGACGTGCCCGTCGAGCACTGCCAATTGGGTGTGATCATTGAACTGCCGCACGTTCAGCCGTGCCGCCTGGGGGCTGAGCAGGCCCTGGGCGGTGACGATCCGCAGCGGGCTGTTGCCGGTGTTGGCGGTCAGTTGGATTTCGCCTTCGAGCAGGCGGATCAAGCGTTGCTGACCCTCAAAATGCACATCCACCGCACTGCCGGTGTTGAGCTGCAACTGGCTGCCATCCGCCAGTTGGAACGTGCGCCGCTGGCCGATGGGGCTGCGGTAGTCGGCACTCAACGGCGGCAGGATATGTTGCTGGCGCAAACCCCAGGCCGCTGCCGACCCGGCGCCGAGTATCAGCAACAGCTTCAGGGCCTGGCGGCGACTGTTGGATTTCGGTGCATTCAAGGCCGCGTGAGCCAGGGGTGATGGCATCCCGCGCAACCGCTGGTTCACCCGCTGGATTTGCTCCCAGGCCCGCTGATGTTCGCTGTGGGCGTCCAGCCAGTGTTGCCAGGCCGCCTGTTTGCGCGGGTTGAGTGGGCCCTGCTGCATTTCCATCAGCCAGTGCACCGCTTGTTCGGCGACTTGCGTTGAGACATTCATAGGGCGAAGTAGCAGCGCATCGCTGCTTTGTTCAGGTGGCGCTTGACCGTGGCGATGGAGATCCCCAGTTCCGCGCCGATTTGCGCGTAGGTCAGGCCGTCGAGCTGGGCCAGCAGGAACGCGCGTTTCACCAGGGGCGCCAAGCCATCCAGCAACTGGTCCAGCTCCATCAGGGTTTGCAGGATGATTGCCCGCTCTTCTTCCGACGGTGCCGCGTACTCGGGCATTTGCGCCAGGGCGTCGAGGTAGGCGCGCTCCAGGTCCTGGCGGCGGTAATGGTTGAACAGCACACGTTTGGCGATGGTGGTGAGGAAGGCGCGGGGTTCGATCAGCGTCGGGGTTTCCCGTGCGGTGAGCACGCGAATGAAGGTGTCCTGGGCCAGGTCGGCGGCGCTTTCCGGGCAGCCGAGCTTGCGTCGCAACCAGCCGGTGAGCCAGTGGTGATGGTCGTGGTACAGGACTTCGACAGTGTTGGACGGCTGCAACGCGCACACTCCGGCAGCATGGGCATGCTTTAGAGAACAAGAATTGTTCGCATTGTAGGGCGCGTAGGCGGGTTCGGCAATTGCCAGTGATGCGTTCTCTTTTGCTTATGAGAACCTTTATCATTAATATTGCGCGCTGACGAACCTGGCGCCTTGTGCATGAAACGCAAAACTTCACTTCCCGTTTCCTACCGTCTTGCCGTGACTTCGCGGGTATTGGCGGCTGTGGTCGGCGGTTACCTGCTGGCGTCCCTGGCCAGCGTGTGCATGGCGTTCTGGTTGCCCACCAGCCGCGCCGATGCAGTGATCAGCGGCATGCTGAGTTCGTTTGTGTTCTATCTGCTGGCGGTGATCTGGTGTTTTGCCTGCCGCACTGCCTGGCGTGCCTGGTTCGGCGTGTTGCTGCCCAGCGCGATGCTGGCCACGTTCGCCGGGTTGACGTACTGGATGGCACGCACATGAAAGAGGGCTTCCGTCAGGCCATGGCCTGGTTGCACACCTGGGCTGGGCTGATCTTTGGCTGGCTGCTGTTTGCGATTTTCCTGACGGGCACCTTGTCCTATTTCAAGGACGAAATTACCCATTGGATGCAGCCCGAAGTGCAGGCGCATCCCGTCGACAACGCCCGTAGCCTGGCCGCCGCCCAAACCTATCTGCAACAACAGGCGCCCAATGCTGCGCGCTGGTTTATCACCTTGCCAAGCCGCCGGGAGCCGGGCCTGTCGGTGATGTGGCAAGACAAGGTCGACCCGGGCAAGCGCGGCAATTTCATCGAAAAACTCATCGATCCCGTCAGCGGCGAGCAGATCCAGGCCCGGGAAAGCATGGGCGGCGAATTCTTCTATCGCTTCCACTTCCAGCTGCAAATGCCCTATCCGTGGGGCCGCTGGCTGTCGACCATCGCCGCGATGGTGATGTTCGTGGCGCTGATCACCGGGATCATCACCCACAAGAAAATCTTCAAGGACTTCTTCACCTTCCGCCCGCGCAAAGGCCAGCGCTCCTGGCTCGACGGGCACAACGCCGTGGGCGTGCTGGTGTTGCCATTTCACTTGATGATCACCTACAGCAGCCTGGTGATTTTCATGAGCATGGTGATGCCGGCGAGCATTCTCGCCTCTTACGGCAACGACACCCGTGCGTTCTTCAATGATGTGTTCCCGGCCACCGACAACGCGCCAGCCCTTGGCCAACCCGGGCAGCTGTTGCCGCTGGGGCCGATGTACGAGCAGGCGCGTGAGCAATGGGCCGGTGGGCATGTCGGACGGCTGGTGGTGAATAATCCAGGCGATGTGAACGCCTCGGTCAATGTATTCCGCGCCGGGTCGGATCGAGTGGTGCACGACTTTGGCAGCACCGTCTCATTCAACGGCACCACCGGCGAGCTGCTGCGGGTCAGCGGCGAGCAGTCGCTGCCGGCGGCAATGGGTGGCAGCTTCTACGGTTTGCACATGGGCCACTTCGCCGGCCCGGTATTGCGCTGGCTGTATTTCATCTGCGGCCTCGCGGGCACCGCGATGATCGGTACCGGGCTGGTGATGTGGCTGGGCAAGCGTCAGCTCAAGCACGCCAAAACCGGTGTGATGCCCTTTGAACTGCGGTTGGTGGAAGTACTGAATATCGCCAGCATGTCCGGCCTGATGATCGCCATCGCCGCCTTCTTCTGGGCCAACCGCCTGTTACCGGCCAGCTTTGCCGGGCGCTCGGACGGGGAAGTACAAGCCTTCTTTATTGCCTGGGGCTTGAGCGTTGTGCATGCGATTGTCCGCCAGGGTCGCCGCGGCTGGGTTGAGCAATTGAACCTGGGCGCGCTGCTGTTTATTGGCGTACCGGTGCTCAACGCGCTGACCACGTCCCAGCATTTGGGGGTGTCCCTGGCCAACGGCGATTGGGCCATGGCCGGCTTCGACCTGACGTGCCTGGGCAGCGGCGTGTTCCTCGCCTGGGCTGCGTGGAAAATGCAGCACCGCCGTGTCCCTCAGCCCAAGGCCGAACGTGCCCGTCCACTGACCCTCAAGGGCGAGGTGAACTGAATGCTCCTGGCGCTGCTGCTGTGTTACGCCGGGTTTACCGCGTTGTGCCTGTCCATGGACCGGCACCATGGCGAATTGCTGCACAGTAAACCCACGCCCCGTCGGCGCCTGGGTTTGCGCGTGGGCGGCTGGTTGCTGTTGATCGTCTCGATCTGGCCGGCGGTGCTCGCGACCGGCTGGAGCCAGGGCCTGGTGGAGTGGTGCGCGGTGCTGATGCTCAGCGGGTTGCTGCTGGTGTTGCTGTTGCCGTATCGGCCAAGGCTGGCCTTGATCCTGGCGGGCGTCGGCCTGCTGGCCAGTCCGGTTGCGGCCTTCGCGACCCTTTGAGTCCACCGTTGATGATCTCCACGCCTCCCGAACCTCAAGAGCCGCACGCAGACGCGGCAGGCGGCCGTGCGCATTTCCTGCAGGTGTTCCTGTCCCAGCGTTCGCAGATGGAAGCGTTGGTCAGTCGCCGGGTGGGTTGCCGTGCGACGGCGGCGGACCTGGTGCAGGATTTGTTCCTGCGCTTCTGGCGCCGGCCACTGGTACAGGTCGAGGAACTCAGCACTTACCTGCTGCGCTGCGCCGGCAATATCGCCATCGACCACCTGCGCAGCGAAGGCGCCCGGGTGCGCAGCAGTGAAGGCTGGCTGCCGGAACAGCAGGACAACCAGGGCTCCGAGCCCCAGGCTGCGCTGGAGGCGGGCAACGATCTGCGCCATGTCGAAGCGGCCCTGCGCAGCCTGCCGGAACGTACCCGGCAGATTTTCCTGCTCAACCGCATCCATGGCCGCAAGTACGCGGAAATCGCCAAGGCCATGGGCCTGTCCCAAAGTGCCGTGGAAAAACATATGATGCGTGCCCTCGAAGCCTGCAAGGCCAGCCTTCGTGAACCATCGCCAAGGAAAGCCCCGTGAACGCCACTGCCCGCGTCACCCCGACGCCCGACCAGGAACAGGCCGCACTGGCCTGGCTGAGTTTGTTGCACGACCAGCCCAGCAGTGGCGACCAGGCCACGTTCAGCCATTGGCTGCGGGCCGATCCGGCGCATGTCGAGGCCTACGCCCAGGCCCAGGTGCTGTGGGAATTGAGTGAAGTACCGGCCAGAACGTTGGCGGATGAGGATGCCCTGGCGTTGCAGGGTTACTTGAGCGCGATGAATACCTCGAAACGCTCCAGCGTGCGGCGCTGGTCTGGCGCCCTGGCCATGGCCGCCTGCCTGATGCTGATGATCTCGATGGGCGCCGGCTGGCAGCCGTCGCGCTGGGTCGATGATTTCGGCGCGGATTACGTCACCGCGCCGGGTCAGGTGAAGACCGTGACCCTGGCCGATCAAAGCCAGGTCACTCTGGACGCCGACAGCGCCATTGCGGTGGATTTCAGCCATGGTGAGCGCCATATCCAACTTCGGCGTGGCGCCGGCTTTTTCAGTGTGACCCACACGGGCGAGTCCTTCGTGGTCGAAGCGGGTAGCGGTGAAGCACGGGTGCTGGGCACTCAATTTGAAGTACGCCTGCAACCGGCGGGTGCGCAGGTGACGGTGTTGTCCGGCCGGGTTGGCGTTACGCCATCCAAGTATGGGCAGCAACAGATTCTGACGGCCGGCCAGCAAGTGGCCTACGCCGATGGTGTCGCCGATGAGCTGCACGCGGTCGACAGCGAATCGCGCCTGGCCTGGCGCGATGGCTGGCTCAACTACTACAAGGCGCCCCTGGCCGACGTAGTGCAAGACCTCGGCCGCTACTATCCCGGTCGTATTCTCCTGCTCAATGACGACCTCGGCGCTCGGCGTGTCAGTGGCAGTTTCCCGAGCAAGGATCCCCAGGCGGTGCTCAATGCGCTGCAGGCCGTCTTGGGGTTTGAACAGCACACGCTGCTCGGTCGGATGATCGTATTGCGCTAGGTACAGAGCGCTACGCCGCAATAGCGTAGCGCTGTCATTACTTGCACCTTCCTTCCTCGAAGATCCCCACGCCTCGGCACATCGGTGCCCGTAGACCTTTCATTTAACCTTCATCGCAATCGCCAAAACCTGTAACCAAATCGTTACGTGATGCACGGATGATCCTCGGATTCCTGAGCAGGTGGTCAGGAAGATTGGCGGCGCTGTTCACCCAGCCAAAACCGCCAATACCTCCCCCATAACAACAGATAGATGCATGTAAGGGATCTACCCGTGACCTACAACAAACTCTATGCCCTGCTTTTAGCATCGGGCCTGGGCGGCTTTGCGCCGCTGGTTCTGGCAGACGACTCCCAGGATGTCGGTTCGGTGCACGTCGCCGGCGAACGTACCCTGGGCACCGGCCACATGATTCAGGAAGAAAGTGCCAAGGCCCGGTCCACCGTGACCAAGGAAGCCATGGACGAAATGTCCCCGACGGCCAACGCCATCGACAAGCTCAAGTACACCCCGGGCATCAACGTATCCAACGATGACGCCAGCGGCATGAGCGGCACCAGTTTCACCATGCGCGGCATGAACTCCGACCAGGTCGGGGTTTCCATGGACGGCGTGCCGATCAACGACTCCGGCAGCTATGGCGTGTACGCCAACCAGTTGGGCGATCCGGAAAACGTCGGCGAAGTGTTTGTCACCCAGGGCTCCTCGGAAGCGGACGGCCCGCACATTGGTTCCAGCGGCGGCAATATCGGCATGGTCACGATCCGGCCGACCAAAGAGCCAGGCTTGTTCGTCAAACAATCCATCGGCTCGAACAACCTGACAAAGTCCTTCGCACGGCTCAACACCGGCGACCTGGGCGGCTTCAAGACCTGGGTCTCGGCCTCTCACACCGAAGGCGACAAGTGGCGCGGCAAGGGCACTGTGCGCGGTGACAAGGTGGAGTGGAGCACGCTGTTCGAAGACGACAATGGCAACTCCAGCAACTTCACCATGAAGTACAACAAGCAGGAAAACTACAACTACAACACCCTGAGCAAGGCCCAGTTCCAACAACAGGGGCGGCGCCTGGATTACGCGGAAACCCCGGTCTACAAAAACGGCTTGCTGTCGTCTTCCTACAAGCTCAACCGCAACCCCTTCGAAAGTGTCATGACCACCTTCACCCAGCGCTGGCGCCTGCGTGATGACCTGGCCCTGACGGTTGCGCCTTACTACTACTGGGGCAACGGCGGCAGTTTCAGCGGCCAGACCGCGACCAACCTGGGGCCGAAGTCCGACAAGGCCGGTAACTACGACTTGGGTAACCTCCAGTCGGCCAACTACTACCGGCCGTCGTGGACCGAAACCTGGCGCCCTGGCGTCACGGTCAAAATGAAATGGGACATCAACGAGGAACACAGCCTGGATTACGGCTACTGGTACGAGCGCGCTCGCCAGCGCCAGACCCAGCCGTATATCGGGATCAACAGCGAAGGTGCACCGGACGACATCTGGGGCGATTACAACAGCGGCGGCCAGGTGGTCGACAAGAACGGCAAGACCGTCCAGGGACGTCACTATTACACCGTGACCCCGGCCCAGAAACTGTGGGTGCAGGACAGCTGGCAAGCCACGCCAGACCTGAGTTTTGTCGGCGGGCTGGCGTACCAGTACGTCGAGCGTGACGGCGACAACCTGGGCAGCCTGTACGACAAGCCGGAAAAGCGTAACGCCCGTTACCACCAGTTCCTGCCGAACTTCAGTGCCAAGTACCAGGTCGATGAGAGCAACCAGGCGTTCTACAACGTCACCCGCAACATGCGCACCCCGCAGAACTACGTGCTGTACAACAAGGGTGACTCCCTCAGCCTCAACCCCGAGCTGAGCTGGAACCAGGAACTGGGCTGGCGCTACACCGAAGAGAAAATGGCCTTGAGCGCCACTCTGTTCTACATCACCTTCAAGGATCGTCAGCTGTCGACCACCGACTTGAACGGTGACTACGTGATGGCCAACGTCGGTGATGTGACCAACAAAGGCCTGGAGCTGGAATGGAGCGGCCTGCTGCCATACAACTTCAACTACTACGCGTCGTACACCTACACCCAGTCCGAGCAGCAGGACGACTTTGTCAGCAAGAACGTGTTGTTGCCGACCAAGGGCAACCAGTTGGCCAACGTGCCGGAAAACATGCTCAACCTGGTGTTTGGTTACGACGACAAGCGCTACTACGGCAACATTGCCGGCAAGTATGTCGGGGCGTTCTACGGCGATTTGACCAACAACGAGAAAATCTCCGGGCGCACCGTGTTCGACCTCAACGCCGGTATCTACCTGCCGGTGGACAAGAAGGTCTTCAAGTCGGCTGCGCTGCGCTTCTCGATGCTCAACGTGTTTGATAAGGAATACTTGAGCTCGGCGCGCACCGTGTCGTTCAACTCGGCGCCAGTGAATGGCCTGGCGGCCAGCTCGGCCTATTACAACGTGGGTGAGGAGCGCACGGCGATGGTTTCCCTGGAGGCCAATTTCTAGGGTTCTATACGGTTATGAATGGCCGCGAATGGCCTGTGGCGAGGGAGCTTGCTCCCGCTGGGGCGCGAAGCGCCCCTAAACCCGGCAATCGGGTTCAACCTGGAGGAGCCCGGGCGCCTGTTTTGGGGCTGCTGCGCAGCCCAGCGGGAGCAAGCTCCCTCGCCACAGGTTCTGGTGCAGGCCGCACGGACTGGGTTACTTCAGGGCCGCCATGATCGCTTCAGGGTTGTAATCGCGAATCAGCGTGCCGTTCACGTCCACAAACGGAATCCCGCCGCCCCCCAGCGCCTCATACGCCTTGCGCGCCTGGGCGTCCTTCTCGATATCGAACGTCTGGTAGGGAATCCCCTTGGAATCCAGAAAGCGCCGGATCTGCTTGCAGTAGCCGCACCACTCGGTGGAATACAGCACCACGCGCGCCGCCGCGCGTGTCTGTTCCGGCACCACCTGCGAGGGGTTGAACAGCCGCTCGATCTTGCCCCAGTTCTGGAAAACCACCACCACCAGCAACACCAGCAGGACTTTCTTCAGAACCCCGCCCAGCATCAGTTGCGACGCTTGAGCTGGTCGGTCAGCTGGGTCGGCAGGCCCTTGATGATCAAGGTGCCGGCGGCTTCGTCGTATTCGATCTTGTCGCCCAACAGATGCGCTTCAAAGCTGATGGACAAGCCTTCGGCGCGGCCGGTGAAGCGACGGAACTGGTTCAGGGTGCGTTTATCCGCCGGGATTTCCGGCGACAGGCCGTAGTCCTTGTTGCGGATGTGATCGTAGAAGGCTTTTGGCCGATCTTCATCGATCAACCCAGACAGCTCTTCCAGGCCCATTGGCTCGCCGAGCTTGGCCTGGCTGCTGGCGTAGTCCACCAGGGTCTTGGTTTTCTCGCGGGCGGACTCGTCCGGCAAGTCTTCGCTTTCGACGAAGTCACTGAAGGCCTTGAGCAGGGTGCGGGTCTCGCCTGGGCCGTCGACGCCTTCCTGGCAGCCGATAAAGTCGCGGAAGTACTCCGAGACCTTCTTGCCATTCTTGCCCTTGATAAAGGAGATGTACTGCTTGGACTGCTTGTTGTTCTGCCATTCGGACACGTTGATCCGCGCGGCCAGGTGCAGTTGGCCCAGGTCGAGGTGGCGCGACGGCGTCACGTCAAGCTGATCGGTCACTGCCACGCCTTCACTGTGGTGCAGCAGGGCGATCGCCAGGTAATCGGTCATGCCCTGTTGATAGTGGGCAAACAGCACGTGGCCGCCGGTGGAGAGGTTGGACTCCTCCATCAGCTTCTGCAGGTGTTCCACCGCAATGCGGCTGAACGCGGTGAAATCCTTGCCGCCGTCGAAATACTCCTTCAACCAGCCGCTGAACGGGTGCGCGCCGGACTCGGCATGGAAAAAGCCCCAGGCCTTGCCTTGTTTGGCGTTGTAGCTCTCGTTGAGGTCGGCAAGCATGTTCTCGATCGCGGCCGACTCGGCAAGCTCGGAGTCGCGGGCGTGGAGAACTGCGGGGGTGCCGTCGGGTTTTTTGTCGATCAGGTGGACGATGCAATGACGGATCGGCATGGGCTTCTCGGCTGGTTGAAGGGGAGTGGTCGGGCTCCCGGAAAAAGTCGCCAGTGTACCGCACCCGCTGGGGATGGCGCTGTTCGGAGGGCGTTTTGAGCGCTATCCGACGGGCCATATGCCTTTTTTTCACGGTTTAGAGCGATAAAGCTGACCAAATGGGTATGTTGAGGCGGATATTTCCCCGTCTCTGTGCTAGTTTTGCCCCGTCTTACGCGCAGTCTGGGCGTTAAGCGTGCATTCAGCATTTGTCAGGTCGAACCAAACCCGGTTTCAGGTATCTATAACCCCGATCTTCGTGGTTATAGCCCTTGGGTGCCAGGCCTTGATGGCAGGGCTCGATGGCTGACACTGCACTCTGCAATCCAAATGAATTTGATAGGGAAGGAACACCACAATGGCTATTACTAAAGACCAACTGATCGCTGATCTGGCTGAATCCACTGGCGCCACCAAAGTTCAAGTGCGTGCAGTGATTGAACAACTGAGCCAGATCGTTGCTGATCAGCTGGAAAACGGCGGCGAAATCACTCTGCCAGGCGTTGGCAAACTGAAAGTGACCGAGCGTCCTGCCCGTACTGGCCGTAACCCTTCGACTGGCGCTGCCATCGAAATCGCTGCCAAGAAAGTTATCAAGCTGGTTGTGGCAAAAAGCCTGACCGACGCTGTTAACAAGTAAGACGCAGCAAAAAAAACCGTGCTCCGGAGCGATCCGGGCACGGTTTTTTGTTGCCTGCGGTTTGGTTTTAACTGTGGGAGCGGGCTTGCCCGCGAAGATCGTCAACGATAATGCGGGGTATCTGATACCCCGCGGCGCCTGTTGGTTCTTCGCGAGCAAGCTCGCTCCTACAGGGTTAGTCTTTACGCGCCCAGCGCTGGCGCCACACCTGTTGCTCGCTCGGGGTCTGGAAAGTCCAGGCGACGAAGCGACTCTGCTTCTGGCCCTGGGACATCTCCACCACCTGGCTCTCCAGCACACCGGCCTTTTTCAGCGCCGTCTGGATCGCCGGCAGGTTTGACGCCTTCGACACCAGGGTGCTGAACCACAGCACTTTATGTTGGAAATGCGCGCTCTCAGCGATCAGCTGCGTCACAAACCGCGCTTCACCGCCTTCACACCACAATTCCGCGGACTGGCCTCCGAAGTTCAGGACCGGCAACTTGCGTTTCGGATCAGCCTTGCCCAGTGCACGCCATTTACGCTCGCTGCCCTTGGTCGCTTCATCCATGGACGCGTGGAAGGGCGGGTTGCACAGGGTCAGGTCAAAACGCTCACCCGGCTCCAGCAGGCCCAGCAGGATCTGCTTGGGATTGGTTTGCTGGCGCAGCTGGATGGCCTTGTTCAGCCCGTTGGACTGCACGATCGCCTTGGCGGCAGCCACGGCCGTCGGGTCGACTTCCGAACCGAGGAAATTCCAGCGGTATTCGCTGTAGCCGATCAATGGATAGACGCAGTTGGCGCCCATGCCGATGTCCAGCACCTTCACTGGCGCGCCACGGGGGATCACGCCTTCGTTGACGCTGGCCAGCAGGTCGGCGAGGAAGTGCACGTAGTCGGCACGCCCCGGAACCGGTGGGCACAGGTAATCAGCCGGGATGTCCCAGTGATTGATGCCGTAGAACGCCTTGAGCAGCGCCCGGTTAAACACCCGCACCGCGTCGGGGCTGGCGAAGTCGATGCTTTCCTTGCCGTACGGGTTGATGATCACGAATTGCGCCAGTTCCGGCGTGGTCTTGATCAGCGCCTGGAAGTCGTAACGGCCCTGGTGGCGATTACGCGGGTGCAAGGTGGCCTCTTTGCGCGGAACGACGGGCAAGGCCGGCGTCTTGGGTTTAGGCTTCTTGCGCGGTGCTTTGGGTGTGCTGGGGGCGGTCATGGGCTGCGTCGATTCTGCGTTTGTTTCAAAAGTGGCGGGTATTGTCACACATTCCTTGGTCGAACTCGGTCAAATGTGGGAGCTGGCTTGCCTGCGATGCAGGCGACTCGGTGTATCTACCAGACCGAGGCGATGCCATCGCAGGCAAGCCAGCTCCCACATTGATCGGGTTTCCAAAGAGAAATAACGGTGTTTTTCCAAGCAAAAAAAAGAGACCCGAAGGTCTCTTTTTTCACACGGGCTGCCCCTTACAGGCTGGAAATCCGCGCGTGCTGCTCCGCCAGCTTGCCCAAAGCCTGTTCAGCTTCAGCCAGTTTGGCGCGTTCTTTCTCGATCACTTCCGCCGGAGCCTTGTCGACGAACGCCGCGTTGGACAGCTTGCCGCCCACTCGCTGCACTTCGCCTTGCAGGCGCAGGATTTCCTTGTCCAGGCGCGCCAGTTCGGCACCTTTGTCGATCAGGCCGGCCATCGGCACCAGCACTTCCATCTCGCCAACCAGTGCGGTGGCGGACAGCGGTGCTTCGGCGCCAGCGGACAATACGGTGATCGACTCCAGCTTCGCCAGCTTCTTGAGCAGCGCGTCGTTCTCGGTGAGGCGACGCTGATCTTCGGCGCTGGCGTTTTTCACGAACACGGCCAGTGGCTTGCCCGGACCGATGTTCATCTCGGCGCGAATGTTGCGCGTGCCCATCATCAGGGTCTTGAGCCACTCGATATCGCTTTCGGCCGCCTCATCAATGCGGGCTTCGTTGGCCACCGGCCAAGGTTGCAGCATGATGGTCTTGCCGTCTTTGCCCGCCAGCGGCGCGATGCGCTGCCAGATTTCTTCGGTGATGAACGGCATGAACGGATGCGCCAGGCGCAGCGCCACTTCCAGTACGCGTACCAGGGTGTGACGGGTGCCGCGCTGACGTTCGATCGGCGAGTTCTCGTCCCACAGCACGGGCTTGGACAGCTCCAGGTACCAGTCGCAATACTGGTTCCAGATGAACTCGTACAAGGCCTGTGCCGCCAGGTCGAAGCGGAACTGGTCGAGTTGACGGGTCACTTCGGCTTCGGTGCGCTGCAACTGGGAGATGATCCAGCGGTCCGCCAGGGACAGCTCGATGGCCTCGCCGTTCTGGCCGCAGTCTTCGCCTTTATCCAGCACGTAGCGCGCGGCGTTCCAGATCTTGTTGCAGAAGTTGCGATAGCCTTCGACGCGGCCCATGTCGAACTTGATGTCGCGGCCGGTGGACGCCAGCGAGCAGAAGGTGAAGCGCAGGGCGTCGGTGCCGTAGCTGGCGATGCCGTCGGCGAATTCCTCGCGGGTCTGCTTCTCGATCTTCTTCGCCAGTTTCGGCTGCATCAGGCCCGAGGTGCGTTTCTGCACCAGGGTTTCCAGGTCGATGCCGTCGATGATGTCCAGCGGGTCCAGGACGTTGCCCTTGGACTTGGACATCTTCTGGCCCTGGCCATCACGCACCAGGCCGTGGACGTACACGGTCTTGAACGGTACCTGTGGCGTGCCGTCTTCGTTCTTCACCAAGTGCATGGTGAGCATGATCATCCGGGCAACCCAGAAGAAAATGATGTCGAAACCGGTGACCAGCACGTCGGTGGAGTGGAATTTCTTCAGGAATTCGGTCTGTTGCGGCCAGCCCAAGGTGGAGAACGTCCACAGGCCCGAGCTGAACCAGGTGTCCAGTACGTCGTTGTCCTGTTGCAGCGCCACGTCCGGGCCGAGGTTGTGCTTGGCACGTACTTCGGCTTCGTCGCGGCCAACGTAGACCTTGCCCGACTCGTCGTACCAGGCCGGAATCCGGTGGCCCCACCACAGCTGACGGCTGATGCACCAATCCTGGATGTCGCGCATCCACGAGAAGTACATGTTTTCGTACTGCTTGGGCACGAACGCGATGCGGCCGTCTTCCACGGCGGCAATTGCCGGCTCAGCCAAAGGCTTGGTGGACACGTACCACTGGTCGGTCAGCCAAGGCTCGATGACGGTGCCGGAGCGGTCGCCTTTCGGCACCTTCAGGGCGTGGTCGTCAACGCTGACCAGCAGGCCGGCGGCGTCGAAGGCGGCAACGATCTGCTTGCGTGCTTCAAAACGGTCGAGGCCGGCGTATTCGGCCGGGATCTTGCCGTCGATGCTCTCGTTCAGCGTGCCGTCGAGGTTGAACACCTGACAGGCCGGCAGAACAGCAGCGTTCTTGTCGAAGATGTTCAGCAGCGGCAGGTTATGGCGCTTGCCGACTTCGTAGTCGTTGAAGTCGTGGGCCGGGGTGATTTTCACGCAGCCGGTGCCGAATTCAGGGTCGCAGTAGTCGTCTGCGATGATCGGGATGCGACGGCCAACCAGCGGCAGCTCAACGAACTTGCCGATCAGCGCCTGGTAGCGCTCGTCGTTCGGGTTAACCGCGACGGCGGCGTCGCCGAGCATGGTTTCCGGACGGGTGGTGGCGACGATCAGGTAGTCGTTGCCTTCGGCGGTCTTGGCGCCGTCAGCCAGCGGGTACTTGAGGTTCCACAGGAAACCTTTCTCGTCGTGGTTTTCCACTTCAAGGTCGGAAATCGCCGTGTGCAGCTTGGTGTCCCAGTTGACCAGGCGCTTGCCGCGATAGATCAGGCCGTCTTCATGCAGGCGCACGAAGGCTTCTTTCACGGCCTCCGACAGGCCGTCGTCCATGGTGAAGCGCTCGCGGCTCCAGTCGACGGACGAACCCAGGCGACGAATCTGACGGCTGATGTTGCCGCCGGACTGATCCTTCCATTCCCAGATTTTCTCCAGGAATTTTTCGCGACCCAGGTCGTGACGGTTCTGGCCGGTGGCTTCCAGTTGGCGTTCCACCAGCATCTGGGTGGCGATACCGGCGTGGTCGGTACCTGGCTGCCACAGGGTGTTGCGACCCTGCATGCGGCGGAAACGAATCAGGGCATCCATGATCGCATTGTTGAAGCCATGGCCCATGTGCAGGCTGCCAGTGACGTTCGGTGGCGGAATCATGATGGTGTAGGCATCGCCCGCGCCTTGCGGAGCGAAATAATTCTCGGACTCCCAGGTCTGGTACCAGGAAGTTTCAATAGCGTGCGGCTGGTAGGTCTTATCCATGCGCGGCGGGACCCTAGTTGGCATTAATTCAGGAAAGCCGACAAGTATAACGGGGGATAGGGGAGAGGGCGAGTTGAAGACGGGCTTAACGGTGGCGCCGATCAAATGTGGGAGCGGGCTGGTGTGGGAGCGGGCTTGCTCGCGAAGACGGTGTAACAGTCACCCAATGTATTGACTGAACCACCGCTTTCGCGAGCAAGCCCGCTCCCACAGGGGATAGGTGTCAGCCTTAGTTCTGGTACTGGCTCAACAACCGCTCCATGCGCGCATCCAGTCGGCGCTTGATCTCGGTTTCGATATGCGGGGCAAAATCGTCGATCACGTCTTGCATGATCAGTTGCGCAGCAGCACGCAGTTCGTTGTCCAGGTGCAGCAGCAGGGCGTCGGGCGCTTTCTCCGCCGCAGGCACGGCAACCGCCGGCGCGGGGACTGCTTGCTCCACGGGCGTTTCGACAGGCTCCGGCGCAACAGGCTTGCCACCGACCATATCGAACAACAGGGGAATTTGTACGTCACCGTTGACCGCATCGGTCAGCAGCGGCGGTTGCAGGTCATCATCACCGAGCAGCTTGCGGATCGACTCAAGGTCGTCCAGCAGGTGGTCAGGGTCTTTTAGCGGGTTTGGAGTGTCCATCATGTGCTCAAAGTCGTTGTAGCCGGTGATCTTGCAGAGAATAGCCCTGTTCACGGTAGAAACGGAAACTCTCCCGTGCGGCCTGACGAATAGCCGGGTCTTCCACCACCACTTCCGCCACGCGGGCGAAACCCTTGGCGAAGGCCGGTACTTTCACGTCGAGGTTGACCAGCAGGTCTGTGTGATCGCCACAGTTGTCGCCAAAACCCAATACCACCAGGCCTTCCGGCTCTGATTCGGCGGGGCCGTGGGGCACGAAGCTTTCGCCCTTGAAGCGCCACAGGCGGGCGTCGAGGTCATCACGCTGGGCGGCATCGCTGCAATGCAGGTAGATGCGGTGACCCATGCGCCAGGCTTTTTCGGTGAGCTTGCAGGCAAAGTCCAGGCGCGCGGAAGGATCGGCGCTGGGCAATATATAGAAGTCGACTTGGGTCATTGCGGTTCCTGAGCCCCGGGCGGCTTTACAGGCGCCCGGGGATCTTCATTTTCAGGCTTTGGCGCGGTCCAGCAGGTACTGGGTCAGCAATGGAACCGGACGGCCAGTGGCGCCCTTGTCCTTGCCGCCGCTGGTCCAGGCAGTGCCGGCGATGTCCAGGTGGGCCCAGTTGAAGTTCTTGGCGAAACGCGACAGGAAGCACGCGGCGGTGATGGTGCCGGCTTTCGGGCCACCAATGTTGGCGATGTCGGCGAACGGGCTGTCCAGCTGTTCCTGGTACTCATCGAACAGCGGCAGTTGCCAGGCGCGATCGTCAGCCGCCTGGCCGGCGCTGAGCAGTTGGCCGATCAGTTCGTCGTTGTTGCCCAGCAGGCCCGACGTGTGGGCGCCCAGGGCAACCACGCAGGCACCGGTCAGGGTGGCGATGTCGATCACGGCTTGCGGCTTGAAGCGCTCGGCGTAGGTCAGGGCGTCGCACAGCACAAGGCGGCCTTCGGCGTCGGTGTTGAGGATTTCCACGGTCTGGCCGCTGAGGGTGGTGACGATGTCGCCCGGACGGGTCGCGCCGCCGCTCGGCATGTTCTCGGCGCAGGCCAGGATGCACACCAGGTTGATCGGCAGCTTGAGTTCCAGCACGGCCCGCAGGGTGCCGAACACGCTGGCGGCGCCGCCCATGTCGTACTTCATTTCGTCCATGCCCAGGCCTGGCTTGAGGCTGATGCCGCCGGTGTCGAAGGTGATGCCTTTACCCACCAGGGCATAGGGCTTTTCGGACTTCTTGCCGCCGTTGTATTGCATCACGATCAGCCGTGGCGGCTGGTCGCTGCCCTGGCCCACGGCATAGAACGAGCCCATGCCCAGTTCCTTGATCTTTTTCTCATCCAGGACTTCGACTTTCAGGCCCTTGAATTCCTTGCCCAGCGCCTTGGCTTGCTCGCCCAGGTAAGTCGGGTGGCAGATGTTCGGTGGCAGGTTGCCCAGGTCACGGGTGAACGCCATGCCGCCGGCGATGGCCTGGGCGTGGGTCACGGCGCGTTCGACTTCTGCCTGGGCCGCCTTGATGGTCAGCAGGGTGACTTTTTTCAGGGCGCGGGGTTCGGCCTTGGTGCTCTTGAACTGATCGAAGACGTAGCCGCCGTCCAGCAGGCTTTCGGCCAGCAGGCGGGTCTTGCCGTAGCTGTCGCGGCCCTTGACCACGATTTCGTCCAGTGCCAGGGCTGCGTCGGTGCCGCCCAGGCCTTTGAGGGTCGTGAGGATGCCGCTGATGATCTTGCGGAACGGGCGGTCGCCCAGTTCGGCTTCTTTACCAACGCCCACCAGCAATACGCGGTCGGCTTTAAGGTTCGGCAGGCTTTGCAGCAGCAGGCTCTGGCCAACCTTGCCGGCCAGGTCACCGCGCTTGAGGACCGCGCTGATGGCGCCGCCGCTCAGTTCGTCCAGCTGCTTGGCGGCAGTGCTCAGCTTGCGGCCTTCGCCGACAGCGACCACGAGGGTGGCGGTTTTCAACGTTTCGGGGCTAACGCTTTTTACAACCAGTTCCATTTTCGGGTCCCTTATAAAGGTCAGTGAGCCAGGAGTCTGTACTCCGGCTTGTAAGCTTGACAGCCTGTAGGCCGCCCGCGACAAAGGCCGCAGTTTGAACCTCGCCGCCCGAGCCTGACAACCCTTGTGGGCAGCTTTGTGCACGCGTATGAGCAAGCTCCGTGACAGGTGCGGTCAATCACAGGATAATGCGCCATCTTTTTAGCCGGCCTGCAGCAATGGGTCGACTCGATATGCTTGCTTGTTTGGCCGCCTTAGCCTGACAACCCTGGAGTGTCTGGTTTGATCGTCTTCCGTTATCTGTCCCGCGAAGTCCTGTTGACCCTGAGTGCCGTGAGTGCGGTATTGCTGGTCATCATCATGAGTGGTCGTTTCGTCAAATACCTCGCCCAGGCCGCCTCGGGCGCCCTGGATCCGGGCTCGCTGTTCCTGATCATGGGCTTTCGCCTGCCGGGCTTCCTGCAGCTGATCCTGCCATTGGGCCTGTTTCTCGGGATTCTGCTGGCCTATGGCCGCTTGTACCTTGAAAGCGAAATGACCGTGTTATCGGCCACCGGCATGAGCCAGCAACGTTTGCTGGCCATGACCATGGTTCCGGCCACCGGTATCGCGCTGGTCGTGGCCTGGTTGAGCTTGAGCCTGGCGCCCCAGGGTGCCCTGCAGTTCCAACTGGTGCTCAACAAACAGGACGCCATGACCGAATTCGACACCCTGGAGCCGGGCCGCTTTCAAGCGCTCAACGATGGCACACGGGTGACCTATACCGAGCAAATGACGGATGACCGTTCCAACCTGGGCGGTGTGTTCATCTCCCAGAAAAACCTCGGCCAGAACCAGAAAGACCGGGGTATTTCGATTCTGGTGGCCGACAAGGGACGTCAGGAAGTGCGCCCGGACGGCAGCCGCTACCTGATCCTGGAAGACGGCTATCGTTATGACGGCAGCCCCGGCCAGGCGGATTACCGCGCAATCAAGTACGACACCTATGGTGTGATGCTGGCCCGGCCGGATGTCAGCGACGAGGTCACCGACCGTGACGCGATCCCGACGCCAGACCTGATCGGCAGCAAGGAATTGCGCTCGATCGCCGAGCTGCAATGGCGGATCTCCCTGCCGCTGCTGGTCTTTATCGTGACCTTGATGGCCGTGCCGCTGTCCCGGGTCAACCCGCGCCAGGGCCGCTTCCTCAAGCTGTTGCCGGCAATCCTGCTTTATATGGCTTACCTGACCATCCTGATTTCCGCCCGTGGCTCCCTGGAGAAGGGCAAGCTGCCGCCCGCTCTTGGGTTGTGGTGGGTCCACGGGATCTTCCTGGCGATTGGCCTGGGCCTGCTTTATTGGGAACCGTTGCGCCTGAAGATGAAGAGTCGTCGCAGCATGAAGGAGATGGCTCGTGGTTAAGCTCGACCGCTACATTGGTAGCAGCGTCCTGGTCGCAATCCTTGCGGTATTGGGCATTATTCTGGGGCTTGCCTCGTTGTTCGCTTTCATTGATGAAGTCGGCAACGTCAGCGATACCTACACCGTAACCGACGTCCTGAGCTACGTGGCGCTGACGGCACCCCGTCGTCTCTACGACATGATGCCGATGGCCGCGCTGATCGGCTGCCTGATCGGCTTGGGCAGCCTGGCCAGCAACAGCGAGCTGACCATCATGCGCGCGGCGGGTGTTTCCATCGGCCGCATCGTGTGGGCGGTCATGAAGCCGATGCTGTTGCTGATGGCGGTCAGCGTGCTGATCGGTGAATACGTGGCGCCCCCTGCCGAGTCCACCGCCCAGGCCAATCGTGCCCTGGCCCAGGGTTCGGGGGATGCCCAAAGCTCCAAGCATGGCCTGTGGCACCGCCAGGGTGAGGAATTTATCCACATCAACGCCGTGCAACCAGACGGCTTGCTGGTCGGTGTCACTCGCTACCGCTTCGATAAAGAACGTCACCTGTTGTCGTCCAGTTTCGCCAAACGCGCACAGTACAGCGACGAAAAGTGGCAACTGAGCGATGTGACCACCACCTATTTCCGTGAAATCGGCAAGGGCGCGGCGTCGAGCACTGAAGTCATCAATGTGCCGACGGAGCCGTGGGACATTGCCCTCAAGCCCGAATTGCTGAACACCGTGGTGATGATCCCGGAAAGCCTGCCAATCTCTGGCCTGTGGAGCTATATCCATTACCTCAAGGACCAGGGCTTGAACAACGGTCGTTACTGGCTGGCGTTTTGGGTCAAGGTGTTGCAGCCGGTGGTGACCGCTGCGCTGGTGCTGATGGCGATTTCGTTCATCTTTGGCCCGTTGCGTTCCGTAACCCTCGGCCAGCGCGTGTTTACTGGCGTGCTGGTGGGCTTCACCTTCCGTATCGCCCAGGACCTGCTCGGGCCGTCCAGCCTGGTATTTGGCTTCTCGCCGTTGTTTGCGGTGCTGGTGCCGACGGCTATTTGCGCCTTGGCCGGCTTCTGGCTGTTGCGTCGGGCCGGTTGAGCCCGCGCTTATGAACAAAAAATGCCCCGTTCGAACGACCGGGGCATTTTTGTTCTTGGTCACCATGGATGACGTCAGGTCTGCGCATCAGGTACAATTCCCGGCTATTTTTCAGCGGGCAGTCTGCCTGCAGCCTTTTTGAGTGTTGATCCGTGAGTGATTTGAGTCATATCCGCAATTTCTCCATCATCGCCCACATTGACCATGGCAAGTCGACGCTGGCCGATCGATTTATCCAGATGTGCGGCGGCCTTGCCGAGCGTGAAATGGAAGCCCAGGTGCTGGACTCCATGGACCTCGAGCGCGAGCGCGGGATCACCATCAAGGCCCACAGCGTTACTCTGTATTACACCGCCAAAGACGGTATCAAGTACCAGCTCAACTTCATTGACACCCCGGGCCACGTCGACTTCACCTATGAAGTCAGCCGTTCCCTGGCGGCCTGTGAAGGCGCGTTGCTGGTAGTGGACGCGGGCCAGGGTGTCGAAGCCCAGTCCGTAGCCAACTGCTACACCGCCATCGAGCAAGGCCTGGAAGTGATGCCGGTGCTGAACAAGATCGACCTGCCACAGGCCGATCCGGACCGCGTCAAGGAAGAGATCGAGAAGATCATCGGCATTGACGCCACCGACGCCGTCGAGTGCAGTGCCAAGACCGGCCTGGGTGTCGACGAAGTGCTCGAGCGCCTGGTCAAGACCATTCCCGCGCCTACCGGCAACTACGAAGATCCGCTGCAAGCGTTGATCATCGACTCCTGGTTCGACAACTACCTGGGCGTTGTTTCCCTGGTACGCGTGCGCCACGGCCGCGTGAAGAAGGGCGACAAGATCCTGGTCAAATCCACCGGCAAGATCCACCTGGTGGACAGCGTCGGTGTGTTCAACCCCAAGCACACCGCGACCACTGATCTGAAAGCCGGCGAAGTGGGCTTCATCATCGCCGGTATCAAGGACATCCACGGTGCACCGGTAGGTGACACCCTGACCTTGAGCTCCACCCCTGACGTCGACGTGCTGCCGGGCTTCAAACGCATCCAGCCGCAGGTCTACGCCGGCTTGTTCCCGGTCAGCTCCGACGACTTCGAGGATTTCCGCGAAGCCCTGCAGAAGCTGACCCTCAACGACTCGTCGTTGCAGTACACCCCGGAAAGCTCCGACGCCTTGGGCTTCGGCTTCCGCTGCGGTTTCCTGGGCATGCTGCACATGGAAATCATCCAGGAGCGCCTCGAGCGCGAATACGACCTGGACCTGATCACCACCGCGCCGACGGTTATTTTTGAGCTGGCGCTGAAAACCGGTGAAACGATTTACGTCGACAACCCGTCCAAGCTTCCGGATCTGTCTTCCATCGAAGACATGCGCGAGCCGATCGTGCGGGCCAATATTCTTGTGCCGCAAGAACACCTGGGCAACGTCATTACCCTGTGTATCGAAAAGCGTGGCGTACAACACGACATGCTGTTCCTCGGTACCCAGGTGCAAGTGACCTACGATTTGCCGATGAACGAAGTGGTCCTGGACTTCTTCGACCGTCTCAAATCCACCAGCCGCGGCTATGCTTCGCTGGATTACCATTTTGATCGTTACCAATCAGCTAATCTGGTGAAGCTGGATGTGCTGATCAACGGCGACAAGGTCGATGCCCTGGCGCTGATCGTGCACAAGGACAACGCGCACTATAAAGGTCGCCAGTTGACCGAAAAGATGAAAGAACTGATTCCGCGCCAGATGTTCGACGTCGCGATCCAGGCCGCCATTGGCGGGCAGATCATTGCGCGGACCTCTGTCAAGGCACTCAGAAAGAACGTACTGGCCAAATGCTATGGCGGCGACGTCAGCCGTAAGCGCAAGCTGCTCGAGAAGCAAAAGGCCGGTAAAAAACGCATGAAGCAAGTGGGCAACGTGGAAATTCCACAAGAAGCCTTCCTTGCGGTGCTCAGGTTGGATAGTTAGGTCCTATGTCACTAAATTTCCCGCTGTTGCTGGTCATTGCCGTTGCCGTTTGCGGTCTCCTGGCGTTGCTCGATCTTATTTTCTTCGCCCCGCGTCGCCGGGCTGCCATCGCGTCCTATCAGGGCAGCGTCAGCCAGCCCGATGTGGCAGTGGTCGAGAAACTGAACAAAGAGCCAATGCTGGTTGAATACGGCAAGTCGTTCTTCCCGGTGTTGTTCATCGTGCTGGTGCTGCGTTCGTTCCTGGTGGAACCGTTTCAGATCCCTTCGGGATCGATGAAACCTACCCTGGACGTGGGCGACTTCATCCTGGTGAACAAGTTTTCTTACGGGATCCGCTTGCCGGTGATCGACAAGAAAGTCATCGAGATCGGTGACCCGCAGCGCGGCGATGTGATGGTGTTTCGCTACCCAAGCGACCCGAACGTCAACTACATCAAGCGCGTAGTGGGCCTGCCGGGTGACGTGATTCGCTACACCAGCGACAAGCGCCTTTTCGTCAATGGCGAGTCGGTGGCGGAAAAACTGATCGGTTCCGAGCCGAACACCCTGGGCAGCGCCGAGCTGTACCAGGAAAAACTCGGAGCGGTAGAGCACGAAATCCGCAAGGAAATGAGCCGCTACCGTTCGCCGCCTGACAACCAATGGACAGTGCCTGCCGGGCACTACTTCATGATGGGCGACAACCGCGACAACTCCAATGACAGCCGCTACTGGGATGATCCCAATATTCCCAAGGACCTGCTGGGCATGGTTCCCGACCAGAATATCGTCGGCAAGGCCTTCGCGGTCTGGATGAGTTGGCCGGAACCCAAGCTCAGCCACCTGCCGAACTTCTCGCGGGTCGGGCTGATCAAGTAATCCATGCGGCGCTGTGAACACAGCGCCGAATGCTTTTCTGGGGCTTGGACAAAGTCTGGTCCCATGCAGCAACCATCAGGATTTGAATTTGAACACAGCGTTAATCGTCGCAGGCCACCGGTGCCTCGAACTGAATGTGGGTAAACCGTGAGCGTTTCTCTAAGCCGTCTCGAGCGTCAGCTCGGTTACACCTTCAAGGATCAGGAATTGATGATCCTTGCCCTCACACACCGCAGTTTTGCCGGGCGTAACAACGAGCGCCTGGAATTCCTCGGTGATGCCATCCTCAACTTCGTCGCCGGCGAAGCCTTGTTCAATCGCTTTCCGCTGGCCCGCGAAGGCCAGTTGTCGCGCTTGCGTGCGCGCCTGGTGAAAGGCGAGACCCTGGCCGTACTGGCCCGTGGTTTCGACCTGGGCGATTACCTGCGCCTGGGTTCCGGCGAGCTGAAGAGCGGCGGTTTCCGTCGTGAGTCGATCCTGGCCGACGCCCTGGAAGCACTGATCGGCGCGATCTACCTCGATGCAGGCATGGAAGCTGCCAAGGAGCGCGTCGTCGCCTGGCTGTCGACCGAGATCGAAAGCCTGACGCTGGTAGACACCAACAAAGATCCAAAAACCCGCCTGCAGGAATTCCTGCAGTCCCGTGGTTGCGACCTGCCGCGTTACGAAGTGGTGGATATCCAGGGTGAACCGCATTGCCGAGTGTTCTTCGTCGAATGCGAAATCACCTTACTGAATGAAAAAAGCCGAGGTCAGGGTGTGAGCCGTCGTATTGCCGAACAGGTAGCGGCCGCTGCAGCACTGATTGCCCTGGGCGTGGAGAATGGCCATGACTGATTCAACCGCAACTCGCTGTGGCTATGTTGCCATCGTCGGCCGTCCGAACGTGGGCAAGTCCACGTTGCTGAACCACATCCTGGGACAGAAGCTGGCGATCACCTCGCGCAAGCCTCAGACCACCCGCCACAACATGTTGGGCATCAAGACCGAAGGCGCCGTACAGGCGGTCTACGTCGACACCCCGGGCATGCACAAAGGCGGCGAAAAGGCCCTGAACCGCTACATGAACAAAACCGCTTCGGCGGCGTTGAAAGACGTCGACGTGGTGATCTTCGTGGTCGACCGCACCAAGTGGACCGACGAAGACCAGATGGTGCTGGAGCGCGTGCAGTACGTCACCGGCCCGTTGATCGTCGCGTTGAACAAGACCGACCGCATCGAAGACAAGGCCGAGCTGATGCCGCACCTGAGCTGGCTGCAGGAACAACTGCCGAACGCCCAGATCATGCCGATCTCGGCCCAGCACGGGCACAACCTCGAAGCCCTGGAGCGTGTGATCGCCGGGTACCTGCCGGAGAACGAGCACTTCTTCCCGGAAGACCAGATCACTGACCGCAGCAGCCGTTTCCTCGCCGCCGAACTGGTACGCGAGAAAATCATGCGCCAGATGGGCGCCGAGCTGCCGTACCAGATCACCGTCGAAATCGAAGAGTTCAAGCAGCAGGGCAAGACCCTGCATATCCACGCGTTGATCCTCGTTGAACGTGACGGCCAGAAGAAAATCATCATTGGCGACAAGGGCGAGCGCATCAAGCGCATCGGCACCGAGGCGCGCAAGGACATGGAATTGCTGTTTGATTCCAAGATCATGCTCAATCTGTGGGTGAAGGTTAAGGGTGGTTGGTCTGATGATGAGCGCGCGTTGCGTTCGTTGGGTTACGGCGACCTGTAACAGGTCTGCGGAACACCGCAGGACCCATGTGGGAGCGGGCTTGTTGTGGCGAGGGAGCTTGTTGTGGCGAGGGAGCTTGCTCCCGCTGGGGCGCGAAGCGCCCCCAATCCATTCGCCTGGCCCCATCAGTTAAAACGCGGTGCCTGGTTTCAGGGCTGCTTCGCAGCCCAGCGGGAGCAAGCTCCCTCGCCACAGCAAGCTCCCTCGCCACAAAAGCGCTTTGCCACATTGGCCTCTCTTTAGAGACTCTTACACCCCATGTCCCAAACCCCGCCCACCGGCCAACCCGCCTACGTCTTGCACAGCCGCGCCTACCGCGAGACCAGCGCCCTGGTGGACTTCCTCACACCCCAAGGCCGGCTGCGCGCGGTCTTGCGCAGCGCCCGCGGCAAGGCCGGCACCCTCGCGCGGCCCTTCGTGGCCCTGGAAGTGGAGTTTCGTGGACGTGGCGAGCTGAAGAACGTCGGCCGCATGGAAGCCGCCGGCGCTTCCAACTGGCTCAATGGTGAGGCGCTGTTCAGCGGCCTCTACCTCAACGAATTGCTGATCCGCCTGCTGCCCGCCGAAGACCCGCACCCCGGCGTCTTCGATCACTACGCCGCCACCTTGCTCGCCCTCGCCGAAGGCCGTCCCCTGGAACCGCTGCTGCGCGCATTCGAATGGCGTCTGCTGGATGACTTGGGCTACGGCTTCGAACTGAGCAACGACCTGCATGGCGACCCCATCGCCGCCGACGGCCTGTACCGCCTGCAAGTGGACGCAGGCCTGGAGCGGGTCTACCTGCTGCAACCCGGCCTGTTTCAAGGCACCGAGTTGCTTGCGATGAGCGAAGCCGACTGGACCGCCCCCGGCGCCTTGTCTGCCGCCAAGCGCCTGATGCGCCAGGCCCTGGCCGTGCATTTGGGCGGTCGGCCCTTGGTCAGCCGCGAGTTGTTTCGAAAGCCCTGACATCCCCGTGTATGCTGTGCAGCGATTCCTTCCCTCTTCAGGAGCGCTTTTCGTGACCACCAGCAATCGCATTCTTCTCGGCGTGAACATTGACCACGTAGCCACCCTGCGCCAGGCCCGGGGCACCCGTTACCCGGATCCGGTCAAGGCCGCGCTGGACGCCGAAGAAGCGGGCGCCGACGGCATCACCGTGCACCTGCGCGAAGACCGCCGCCACATCCAGGAGCGCGACGTGCTGCTGCTCAAGGATGTGCTGCAAACCCGCATGAACTTTGAAATGGGCGTCACCGAAGAAATGATGGCGTTCGCCGAACGCATCCGCCCGGCGCATATCTGCCTGGTGCCGGAAACCCGCCAGGAACTGACCACCGAAGGCGGCCTCGATGTGGCCGGCCAGGAAGCGCGGATCAAGGCCGCCGTGGAGCGCCTGTCGAAGATCGGCAGCGAAGTCTCGCTGTTCATCGACGCCGACGAGCGCCAGATCGAAGCCTCGCGCCGTGTCGGGGCCCCGGCCATCGAACTGCACACCGGCCGTTATGCCGATGCCACCACGCCGACCGAAGTCGCCGATGAGTTGCAGCGCATCATCGACGGCGTCAACTGCGGCCTGGGCGAAGGCCTGATCGTCAATGCCGGCCACGGCCTGCACTACCACAACGTCGAAGCGGTGGCTGCGATCAAGGGCATCAACGAGCTGAACATCGGCCATGCGCTGGTGGCGCACGCGCTGTTCGTCGGCTTCAAAGGTGCCGTCGCCGAGATGAAAGCCTTGATCCTGGCCGCCGCCAAGGCCTGAAGTAACGAAGATCCAATGTGTGGCTTGTGTGGGAGCCGGGCTTGCCCGCGATGGCATCACCTCGGTATTTCAGTTGCACCGAGGTGATGCCATCGCAGGCAAGCCAGCTCCCACACCAAGCCCGCTCCCACATGTGTCAATGCGAACCCTTACTGTTTAGGTGATGCCGGTGTATGGTATCTGCCCTTTGCGGGTCTCGGACCCGCGGCAGATACGTGAGGTTGCTGTGTCCCAATCGTTTTCCCGTCGACAAATCCTGGGTGGTCTTGCCGGTCTCGCGGTAGTGGGCGTCGGTGCCGGTGGTGCTTACCGCTATTGGCTGGGCAAGGTCGCCGAGGCTGAGGCGGGGCACGATTACGAGTTGATCGCCGCGCCGTTGGACGTGGAGTTGGTGCCGGGGCACAAGACCCAAGCCTGGGCGTTCGGCCCTTCGGCGCCGGGTACCGAGTTGCGGGTGCGCCAGGGTGAATGGCTGCGGGTGCGCTTTATCAACCACCTGCCGGTCGCCACCACCATCCACTGGCACGGCATTCGCCTGCCGCTGGAAATGGACGGTGTGCCTTACGTCTCGCAACTGCCGGTACTGCCGGGCGAATACTTCGACTACAAATTCCGCGTGCCCGATGCCGGCAGCTATTGGTATCACCCTCACGTGAACAGCAGCGAAGAACTGGGCCGTGGCCTGGTGGGCCCGCTGATCATCGAAGAGCGCGAACCCACCGGTTTCAAGCACGAACGCACCCTGAGCCTGAAAAGCTGGCACGTGGACGAAGAGGGCGCCTTCGTGGCCTTCAGCGTTCCGCGTGAAGCGGCCCGTGGCGGTACTGCCGGGCGTTTGTCGACCATCAACGGCGTGTCCCAGGCGGTGATCGATTTACCCGCCGGGCAGATCACCCGCGTGCGCCTGCTCAACCTCGACAACACCCTGACCTATCGCATCAACATCCCCGACGTTGAAGCGCAGATCTATGCCCTGGACGGCAATCCCGTGGAGCCGCGCCCGTTGGGCAAGGAATACTGGCTGGGCCCGGGCATGCGTATCTGCCTGGCGATCAAGGCACCTCCCGCCGGTGAAGAATTGTCGATCCGCAACGGGCCGGTGCGCCTGGGCACCTTCCGCTCAGTGGCCAGCACCGACGCGCCCAGCGAGTGGCCGCCCGCGCTGCCCGCCAACCCGATTGCCGAGCCGGACCTGGCCAATGCCGAGAAACTCAACTTCAATTTCGAATGGGTGGGATCGGTCTCGGTGAACGTGGACAATGGCAAGCCGCCGAGCCTGTGGCAGATCAACGGCCAGGCCTGGGACATCACCGACAAGACCTGCGCGGACCGGCCGATTGCCAAGCTGGAAAAGGGCAAGAGCTACATTTTCGAATTGAAGAACATGACTCAGTACCAACACCCGATCCACCTGCACGGCATGAGTTTCAAGGTCATCGCCTCGAACCGCCACAAGGTGATTCCGTACTTCACCGACACCTACCTGCTGGGCAAGAACGAACGTGCCCGGGTGGCGCTGGTGGCGGATAACCCGGGTGTCTGGATGTTCCACTGCCATGTGATCGACCACATGGAAACCGGCCTGATGGCCGCCATCGAGGTGGCGTGATGCGCCAGTTTCGCCCCACGGCGATTATCGACCGCAGCCGCGACCAGGACTTCATGCGTGAAGCGCTGGCCTTGGCTGCCCAAGGCGCCGCGCTGGGGGAAGTGCCGGTGGGCGCGGTGCTGGTACAGGACGGAGAAATCATCGGGCGTGGCTTCAACTGCCCCATCAGCGGCAATGACCCCAGTGCGCATGCCGAGATGGTCGCGATTCGGGCCGCCGCCCAGGCTGTCAGCAATTACCGGCTGCCGGGCAGCACGCTCTACGTCACGCTGGAGCCGTGCAGCATGTGCGCCGGGCTGATCGTGCATTCACGGATTGCCCGAGTGGTGTACGGCGCGCTGGAGCCAAAAGCCGGGATTGTGCAAAGCCAGGGGCAGTTTTTTACCCAGGGCTTTCTCAACCATCGGGTGCTGTATGAAGGTGGAGTGTTGGCTGAAGAGTGCGGGACGGTATTGAGCGAGTTCTTCAAGGCACGCCGCGCCAAAGGCTGACGCGATACCCTGTGGCGAGGGAGCTTGCTCCCGCTGGGCTGCGTAGCGGCCCCAAAATCTGGGGAGCGCTGCGCACTCCAGCGGGAGCAAGCTCCCTCGCCACAACAGCAGTTTTATTTCTTCAACACAACAGCAGTCTTATTTCTTCGCGACAATCACCGCCCGCATCGGCGCCGGCAGCCCTTCGATGGTCTTGCTGTGATCCTCGGGGTCCAGGAAGTCGCTGAGGGACTGATACTTCATCCACTCCGTGCCGCGCTGTTCCTCGACTGTGGTCACACTCACATCCACACAGCGCACCTCACTGAAGCCCGCGCGGCGCAGCCACAGCATCAGCGCCGGTACCGACGGCAGGAACCACACGTTGCGCATCTGCGCGTAACGGTCTTCCGGCACCAGCACCTGCTGCTGATCGCCTTCAACCACCAGCGTCTCCAGCACCAGCTCACCGCCCTTGACCAGGCAATCCTTCAGCGCCAGCAAATGCTCGATCGGCGAGCGTCGGTGGTAGAACACACCCATGGAAAACACCGTATCGAAGCCCTCCATGTTCGACGGCAGGTCTTCAAACGGGAACGGCAGGTGCCAGGCCCTCGGCTCTGACAGGTAACGCTGTACCGCCTGGAACTGGCAGAAGAACAGCCAGTTCGGGTCGACGCCAATCACGCTGTCCGCCCCGGCGCCGAGCATGCGCC
Organism: Pseudomonas sp. MWU16-30323; assembly: GCF_020515595.1. NCBI lineage: Bacteria > Pseudomonadati > Pseudomonadota > Gammaproteobacteria > Pseudomonadales > Pseudomonadaceae > Pseudomonas > Pseudomonas sp. MWU16-30323. Next base: position 170,479 of record NZ_JAIWYM010000009.1, on the reverse strand, counting down.
ACATGTAATAGCCGTTACCGCAGCCCACATCGAGGATGCGTTTGCCCTTGAGGTCCAGGTGCGGCGCGACCCGTGACCACTTCCAGTCCGAGCGCCACTCGGTGTCGACGTGCACGCCGAACAGATCGAACGGCCCCTTGCGCCACGGGCACAATCCCATCAGCGCGGTGCGCATTTGCGCACGGGTGTCTTCGTCGCAATCGGTGTCGAGTACCAGGCCATTGAGCAGGTCGATTTCGCTGGGCATGATCTTTGGCAGCGCATCCAGCGCGCTTTGCCAGCGCTCCAGGTCGCCATGACCTTTTTCCATTTTCGCATCGAGTTGCGCTTGCAGGCCCTGGGCCCAAACGGCCAGGGGAGTGCCGACCAGGTGGCGGGCGAGGGGCGACAGATCAATCATGGCAAGGCAATCAACGAGGCAAAGTTAAGACACTGGAACCACGGCACGACTTTCGAGAACCCGGCCGCCAGCAGGCGTTCGCGGTGTTCTTCGAGGCTGTCGGGCTTCATGACGTTTTCGATGGCGCTGCGCTTCTGGGCGATTTCCAGTTCGCTGTAGCCGTTGGCGCGCTTGAAGGCGATGTGTAAATCGGTGAGCAGCGCGTGTTCTTCCGGGTCATTGAAGCGCAGCTTTTCCGAAAGGATCAGCGCGCCGCCCGGCAGCAGCGATTGGCGAATGCGCGAGAGCAACGCCAGGCGTTGTTCGGGGGCGATGAATTGCAGGGTGAAGTTCAACGCGACTACCGACGCCGGCTGGAATTGCAGCGCGAGGATATCGCCCTCGATCACCTCCACTGGCAGCAACTCCTGGAACATCGAGTCCTGGCCATTGAGGTATTCGCGGCAACGCTCGACCATCGCCGCCGAGTTATCCACCGCGATCACCCGACAACCGTCGGTGCGCACATGACGGCGCAGGGCCTGGGTCACCGCGCCGAGGGATGAACCGAGGTCGTAGAGCACACTATTGGGCTGGGCAAACTGCGCCGCGAGCACGCCGAGGTTCTCGACGATGGTCGGGTAACCGGGCACCGAGCGCTTGATCATGTCCGGGAAAACCCGCACCACGTCTTCGTTGAAGGCGAAGTCCGGCACCTGGGGCAGGGGCTGGGCGAATAGGCGATCGGGTTCTTTGCTCACGGCTGTTCCGGCGACGAAGGGGGAAAGCCCGGCATTTTAGCCAAGTTGGTCTTCGGATGCGCGGGTTGTCTGATGGAACGCCGAGGCGGTAATGCCCCACTGCCCCAGCCAGTAGCTGACGATCAGTAAATATGGTGCCGCTTCAAACGCCACCACAAACCGATTGATGCCGATCAGCGTGTCGGAGAACACGAACGACGCGGCGCCTGCCGCCGCCAGGTACGCCGAGCGCTTGGGCACATCGCTGCCCAATCGGGCCAACGCTCGCCACAGCATCGCGCTGATCACCAGCGCATACACCACCACCGGCACCAGCAATGGGCCGAGGCCATGGGAAATCAGGATGCTCAGCAAGATCGCACCCACCACCAGCGCCAACACCAGCGGCAAAATGGCCGGGCGGCGGCAGTCGCTCAAGTAGGCTTTCAGGTACGCCAGGTGCGCGAACAAAAACGCACCGAGGCCGAAGATGAACAGGTCGCCGGGCCAGGCCAGCAGCACATCGCCCACCAGGGAAAAAATCAGCCCCAGGCTGATCCAGCGTCGATAGTCGGTGGGCGGCGCATCATGCAACCAGCCCAGCAGCGCCAGTACCGGCAATGGCTTTACCAACAGGCAGAGCAGGGTGGCGTGGGTGCTCAGGCCGTAGATAAAGGTTACCGCCCCCATCAACGCAAGGATCATCCATGGCATATCAGTTCACCGTAATGGCGCAGTCGAAGGTTTCGGCCGGCTCTGCTTCCGGCTCCCAGGGTTGTTGGGAGGTAAGGCGCAAGCGGCCCTGGCCGGCGTTGAAGGCCTGGAAGCGCCAGGTGGATTGACCGCCACTGCCGACCACGCCGGTGCCTTCGGTGTTGCTGTAGACCTCGGGGCTCAGGCTGCGCAGCACGCCGCCGGCCGAGTCCTGGATGGCCCAGCGGTAACCGGTGGTGGGATTGCTGGGCAGGGTCAGGATCAGGTTTTGCCCGGTCTTGAGTTGCAGCGGGCAGGCGCTCTGTTTTTCCACGGTGACGTTTTGCTTCGGCGCACTGGCGCAGGCGGCGAGCAGGCAAAGACTCAGGGGGAGAAGCAGGCGGGCAGCGGTCATGGAGGCTCCGTTGTTTGACGACGAAGGGCGAGCATAACCGAAGATGAGACAAGGTGTGACAAGCGAGGAAGTTGTGTTGATAGGAAAGGCGCCATCGCGGGCAAGCCCGCTCCCACATTTGTCCGGGTTGTCATTCACAACACCGATCCCTGTGGGAGCCGGGCTTGCCCGCGATGGCGTCAGTCCAGGCACTGCATAACTGTCAGAACAACACCTTCGCCACATCCGCAAAGCGCTTGGCAAAGTGCACCGTCATCCCTTCCTTCAGGTACTCCGGCAGCTCCTCGAAACTCCCGCGGTTAGGCTCCGGCAGAATCAACTCGTGAATCTTCTGGCGCCGCGCCGCAATCACCTTCTCGCGCACCCCGCCAATCGGCAGTACATGCCCGGTCAACGTCAGCTCACCGGTCATCGCCACGCCTTTTTTCGGCGGCTGGTTACGTGCCAGGGACAGCAGCGCACTGGCCATGGTCACGCCCGCGCTCGGGCCGTCTTTGGGCGTGGCACCTTCCGGCACGTGCAGGTGCACGAAGGCTTCATCGAAGAACTTCGGGTCACCGCCAAACGACTTCAGGTTCGAGCTGATGTAGCTGTAGGCAATCTCGGCCGATTCCTTCATCACGTCACCCAGTTGCCCGGTGAGCTTGAAGCCACGGTTCAGTGTGTGAATGCGCGTCGCCTCGATCGGCAGGGTCGCGCCGCCCATGCTGGTCCACGCCAGGCCGGTAATCACCCCGGTGCCCGACAGCACTTGCTCGTTACGGAACACCGGCATGCCCAGGGAGGCTTCCAGGTCCTTGTTGCCGATCTTGATCACCGAATCCGGCTCATCCAGCAGCTTGACCACCGCCTTGCGCACCAGTTTGCCTAGCTGCTTCTCCAGCTGGCGCACACCGGCTTCCCGGGCGTAGCCGTCGATCAAGGCGCGCAGTGCACCGTCGCTGATGGACAGGCTGTTTTTCGACACGCCGGCTTTTTCCAACTGTTTTGGCCACAGGTGGCGCTTGGCAATCGCAACCTTTTCTTCGGTGATGTAGCCCGACAGGCGAATCACTTCCATCCGGTCCAGCAATGGGCCGGGGATTGAATCCAGGGTGTTGGCGGTGCACACGAACAGCACTTTGGACAGGTCCAGGCGCAGGTCCAGGTAATGGTCGAGGAATTCGACGTTCTGTTCCGGGTCGAGGGTTTCGAGCAGGGCCGAGGCCGGGTCGCCCTGGTAGCTCTGGCCCATCTTGTCGATCTCGTCGAGCATGATCACCGGGTTCATCACTTCCACATCTTTGAGGGCTTGCACCAGCTTGCCCGGCATCGCGCCGATGTAGGTGCGGCGATGGCCCTTGATCTCGGCCTCGTCACGCATGCCGCCGACGCTGAAGCGGTAGAACGGCCGGCCGAGGGATTCGGCAATCGATTTGCCGACACTGGTCTTGCCCACACCCGGCGGCCCCACCAGCAACACGATGGAACCGGCGACTTCGCCTTTATAGGCGCCCACCGCGAGGAATTCGAGGATGCGACTCTTGATGTCGTCCAGGCCGGCGTGGTGCTTGTCGAGTACTTTGCGGGCGTGCTTGAGGTCGAGTTTGTCCTCGCCATACACGCCCCACGGCACCGAGGTGGCCCAGTCCAGGTAGTTGCGGGTGACCGCGTACTCCGGCGAACCGGTTTCCAGGATCGACAGCTTGTTCATTTCTTCGCTGATGCGTTTTTGCGCCTGGGCCGGCAGTACCTTGTCCACCAGGCGTTGTTCGAACTGCTCGACGTCGGCGCTGCGATCGTCCTTGGTCAGCCCCAGCTCTTGCTGGATGACCTTGAGTTGTTCCTTGAGGAAGAACTCGCGCTGGTGCTCGCCGATCTTGCGGTTCACTTCGGCGGAGATTTCTTTTTGCAGGCGCGCGACTTCGACTTCCTTGCGCAGCATCGGCAAGACTTTCTCCATGCGCTTGAGCATGGGCACGCAGTCCAGCACTTGCTGCAGCTCATTGCCGGTGGCCGAGGTGAGGGCGGCGGCGAAGTCGGTCAGCGGCGACGGATCGTTGGGGCTGAAGCGGTTGAGGTAGTTCTTCAGCTCTTCGCTGTACAGCGGGTTGAGCGGCAGCAGTTCCTTGATCGCATTGATCAGCGCCATGCCGTAGGCCTTGACCTCATCGGTCGGCTGGGTCGGCTGGTGCGGGTATTCGACTTCCACCAGGTACGGTGGGCGGTGGTGCTTGAGCCAGGTCTTGATCCGCACGCGGGTCAGGCCCTGGGCGACAAATTGCAGCTTGCCGTTTTCGCGGCTGGCGTGATGCACCTTCACCAGGGTGCCGTACAGCGGCAGGCTGGAGGTGTCGAAGTGGCGCGGGTCTTCAGGCGGGGTTTCCATGAAGAACAGGGCAAGGGAGTGGTGGTCGGATTTGCTCACCAGCTCCAGGGTTTCGGCCCAGGGCTCTTCATTGACGATCACCGGCAACACTTGCGCCGGGAAGAACGGCCGATTGTGGATCGGGATGATGTAGACCTTGTCGGGCAGGTTTTGCCCTGGCAGGGCCAGGCCAGTGTTGGAGGAAGTGTGTTCAGCGTTTTCCGGATCGGCGTAGTCGTTGAGGTCGATGTCCGGGAATTCTTGCTGGTCGCTCATGGGGCACCTGCATAAGGAAGTATGCAAGTTAGATGGGGCAGGTCAGCCGTGGTTTCAATGGGTGGGGTGAGATAGCAACATATTGCACAATATTTTCAAGAGCGCCGCTGAACAAGTGTGGGAGCAAGCCCGCTCCCACATTTTCGATTGCATTTCGTCAGCTGAGTTTGTGCAAGTAGGCCGGTAAAGGTTGTTCGGGCAGCACCGACAGCACCTTCAAACGCTGCAACATCCGCTGCCGAGCCCGTTGCAGATGCTCGCGCAGGTTCAGCGCGGCGGCGTCGAAGGCGCCATGCAGCAACAGCTCCAGGATCAACCTGTGCTCGGCCAGCATCGCCGGATCGGCGCCAATCCCCAGCAGGCGGTAGAAAATCCGGCTGATGATCATCGGGCTCTGGCCCTGGCGGATCAGCGCGGCGATCTTGCGGTTTTGCAGGCCCGCCAGGCAGTGCTGGTGCAGGTCTTCCTCGATCTGCTCGATTTCCTCCAGGCTGCAGTGGGCGCTCTCTTGCGCATCAAGCACCCGCTGCAACATGGCTTGCAGCAGGTCGCGGTCGAGGTTCGGCGCGCTTTGGCGCAGGGCTTCCGGCTCCAGGCAGGCGCGCAGTTCGTAGTCTTCGGTGACTTCCCGGGCGGTCAGTGGCCCGGCCAGCCATTGGGAATAGGGTTCCTTTTCCACCAGGCCACGGTCCCGCAGGCGCATCAGCGCTTCACGCACCACCGCGCGGCTGACGTTGTAGTGCTCGGCGGCGGCCTGTTCATCGAGGCGGTAATGCCCGAAGGCGATGCAGGTCGAGAGCGCTGCGCCGATTTCCTCGACGATCCGCTCCCCCAGTGGCCGCGTATCCACCAGCTCATCTTCACCGTTGAGGCCCAGGTGCGCATGGCTCAGGGGCAGGCGCAGCGGCTCCATGTCCAGGCCGTCGGGGTTGATCAGGTAACCCCGGCCATCGAAGCGGCAGATCAACCCTTCGTCATGCAACAGGTTCAGGGCTTTGCGCACCGGCACCCGGCTGGTGCCGAACAGCTCGGCCAGCGGCGCTTCCAGCAACACCAGGCCATGGCGGGCGGTGCCGTGGGTGATGGCGTCGCGCAAAACCTGGTGAATCATCGCGTAACGGGAAGCCGAGGCTGACACTGCTTTCATCGGGTTCTCTGGAGCAAACGGGTCGGTGGCCGGGGATTCTCTCATAGTTGCGCCTGTCACTCTGCGCCACGTCGGTGGCACTTTTTTGGGGCCTTCAAAGGAGGGTTGTTACTTTTTTGCACCAAAATGTACTTATTAATAAAAGATACATTATTTCATTGTGGGCTAGGATTGGAACTCAACCGATATTTCTTTTGATGTCTGAAACCCATCTAGCCCGTGTATCTGCTCGAAGCCGTCGAATGCGCCCAATACGGTGCCTACGAGACTGGCACGAAAGCTGCCTTTGTAAAATGTACATTTTATTAATATGTACGTTTTAGAAGGTCATTCCCATGTCAGACGCCACTTCACTGGCCGAGGATTTTGCCAGCGGCCGCAGCGACCCGGTGCAGGCCCTCGAACAGGCACTTGCTCACGCGAGCCAAGTCCCCAGCGTATTCATCTCCCTGACTGCCGAGCGCGCCCACCGTGAGGCCGAAGCGTCTGCCGCCCGCTGGCGTGCGGGCCAGCCGTTGAGCCTGTTCGACGGCGTGCCCCTGGCCTGGAAAGATCTGTTTGATGTGGCTGGCAGCATTACCACGGCGGGCGCGGCCTATCGCAGCCACGCGCCAGCCGCCTTGCTGGATGCGCCGAGCGTAGGCCTGTTGTGCCGCGCCGGCATGGTCAGCGTGGGCAAGACCAACCTCAGCGAGCTGGCGTACTCCGGCCTGGGCCTGAACCCGCATTTCGGCACGCCGCATAACCCGAGCAGCGTCGATCAGCCACGGATGCCTGGCGGCTCATCGTCGGGTTCGGCGGTCGCCGTGGCGGCAGGCATCGTACCGATCGCCATGGGCACCGACACCGCCGGCTCCATCCGTATTCCCGCTGCGCTGAATGGCGTGGTGGGGTACCGCAGCAGTTGCCGGCGCTACAGCCGCGATGGTGTTTTCCCCCTGGCTCACACCCTCGACAGCCTCGGCCCGCTGACCCGCAGCGTGCGCGATGCGCTGGCCATCGACGACCTGCTCAATGGTCGCGACCAGCGCCCGCCACGCCAGCCCCGCAGCCTCAATGGCCAGCGGTTCCGGGTCGAGCAAAGTGTGCTGGAAGACGCACGGGTTGAACCTGCGGTGCGCGACAACCTGCAACGTTGCGTGGACCAATTGAAGGCGCACGGCGCACTGATTGATCTGCGCCCCTCGAAGACTTTCCAGGCCACCCTCGACCTGATCCAGCACCAAGGCTGGCTTGGCGCTTTCGAAGCCTTCGCCCTCCACGAAGCCCTGCTCGACAGCCCTGATGCCGAGCAACTCGACCCCCGGGTACGCCGTCGCCTTGAAGCGGCCCGCACGCTGCCGGCCAGCCAACTGCTGGCGCTGTACGACGCCCGTCGCCGCCTGCAACGGCAGCTTGTCGACGAACTCGACGGCGCGATCCTCATCACCCCCACCGTGGCCCATGTGGCCCCGGCCCTGGCGCCGCTGGAAGCCGACGACCAACTGTTCGTCAGCACCAACCTCGCCACCCTGCGCCTGACCATGCCCGGCAGCCTGCTGGACATGCCCGGCGTCAGCCTGCCCAGCGGCCGCGATGCCCTGGGCCTGCCCACGGGTTTGCTGCTCAGCGCCCCCAGCGGCGAAGACGCGCGCCTGCTTCGGGCCGCGCTGTCAGTCGAAACCGCACTCACTTTTTAAGGAGACACATCATGGCTAAAGACATCCTCTGTGCATTTGGCGTCGACGTCGACGCGGTCGCCGGCTGGCTCGGTTCCTATGGCGGCGAAGACTCCCCGGACGACATTTCCCGTGGTCTGTTCGCCGGTGAAATCGGTGCGCCACGCCTGCTCAAATTGTTCGAGCGCTACGGCTTGCGTACCACCTGGTTTATCCCCGGCCACTCGATGGAAACTTTCCCCGAGCAAATGAAGGCGGTGGCCGACGCTGGCCACGAAATCGGCGTGCACGGCTACAGCCACGAAAACCCGATTGCGATGACCGCCGAGCAGGAAGAAATCGTCCTCGACAAGTCCATCGAACTGATCACCCAGGTCACCGGCAAACGCCCCACCGGCTACGTCGCACCCTGGTGGGAATTCAGCAAGGTCACCAACGAACTGCTGCTGAAAAAAGGCATCAAGTACGATCACAGCCTGATGCACAACGACTTCCATCCGTACTACGTGCGCAAGGGCGACAGCTGGACCAAGATCGACTACAGCCAGCACCCCGACACCTGGATGAAACCCCTGGTGCGCGGCGAAGAAACCGACCTGGTGGAGATCCCGGCCAACTGGTACCTCGACGACCTGCCGCCGATGATGTTCATCAAGAAAGCCCCCAACAGCCACGGCTTCGTCAACCCGCGTCACCTCGAAGAAATGTGGCGCGACCAGTTCGACTGGGTCTACCGCGAGCACGAACACGCGGTGTTCACCATGACCATCCACCCCGACGTTTCCGGCCGCCCGCAAGTGCTGCTGATGCTTGAGCGGCTGATCGAACATATCCAGAGCCATGCCGGCGTGCGCTTCGTCACCTTCGACGAAATCGCCGATGACTTTATCCGCCGCCAACCGCGTACCTGACACCTGTACCTAAACCCTGGCCAACCTCCCGAGGCGCGATTCATGTCTATCTACAACAAGCTTGATCTGACTGGCTGGAAACCCCGGCAACTGACGCCCAAGGAAGTGCGTTTCGCCACCTGGATCGCGTTTCTCGCCTGGGTGTTTGCGGTGTATGACTTCATTCTTTTCGGCACTTTGCTGCCGGAAATCGGGCGGCACTTTAATTGGGGTGAAGTGGAGCAAGCGCAGATAGCGACATGGGTGGCGGTCGGCACCGCCGTGGTCGCGCTGGCCATCGGTCCCATCGTGGACAAGCTGGGCCGGCGCAAAGGGATTATTTTCACCGTGGCCGGTTCGGCAATCTGCTCGGCACTGACCGCCATTGGCGGCGCGTGGGGCAAGTCTTCGCTGATCCTGATCCGCTCGCTGGGCGGCCTGGGGTATGCCGAGGAAACGGTCAACGCCACTTACCTGAGCGAGCTGTACGCCGCCTCGGACGACCCGAAACTGGCCAAGCGCCGTGGCTTTATCTACAGCCTGGTGCAAGGTGGCTGGCCGGTGGGCGCGTTGATCGCGGCAGGGTTGACCGCGCTGTTGCTGCCGGTGATTGGTTGGCAGGGTTGCTTTGTGTTTGCGGCGATCCCGGCGGTTGTGATTGCGGTCATGGCGCGCAAGCTCAAGGAGAGCCCGCAGTTCCAGATTCACCAGCGCATCAGCGAGCTGCGCAAAAGCGGCTCGGTGAAAGAAGCGCAAAACGTCGCCGTGACCTACGGCGTGGACTATGACGAACACAGCAAGGCGGGACTCAAGGCCGCCTTCCGTGGCCCGGCCCGCCGTGCAACCTTGGTGATTGGTGCGGCGCTGTTGCTCAACTGGGCCGCGATCCAGGTGTTCAGCGTGTTGGGTACGTCGGTGATCGTCAGCGTGCACCACATCTCGTTCGAGAACTCGCTGATCATCCTCGTGCTGTCGAACCTGGTGGGTTACTGCGGCTACCTCAGCCACGGCTGGATGGGCGACAAGATCGGCCGGCGCAACGTCATCGGCCTGGGCTGGATGCTCGGTGGGCTGTCGTTCGCCGGGATGCTGTTTGGCCCGAGCAACATGGCAATGGTGGTCGGGCTCTACAGCCTGGGCCTGTTCTTCCTGATCGGGCCGTACTCGGCGGCACTGTTTTTCATCAGCGAAAGTTTTCCCACCAGCATCCGGGCCACCGGCGGCGCGATCATCCATGCCATGGGGCCCATTGGTGCGGTGGTTGCCGGGTTTGGCGCGACCCAAGTGTTGTCGGCCGGCAGTGACTGGCAGACCGCTGCGCTGTGGTTCGGCGCGCTGCCGTGCTTCCTGTCCGGTGCGTTGATGTTTGCCGCGCGCCATGTGCGTCCGGAAACCGTCCAGTAAGGAGTCAGTTGATGAGTCGTAAAGTTGCATTGATTACCGGTGCCGCCAGCGGCATCGGCCAGGCCCTCGCGGTGGCGTATGCCCGCAGCGGCGTGGCGGTGGTGGGCGGGTATTACCCGGCCGATCCCCATGACCCGCATCACACGGTTGCGCTGGTGGAAGAGGCCGGCGGTGAATGCCTGATGGTGCCATTGGACGTGGGCGATACCGCGTCGGTGGATAACCTGGCGGCGCAGGCGGTCCAGCACTTCGGTCGCCTCGATTACGCGGTGGCCAACGCAGGGTTGTTGCGCCGTGCGCCACTGCTGGAGATGACAGACGCGCTGTGGAACGAGATGCTCAACGTCGACCTGACCGGGGTGATGCGCACCTTCCGGGCGGCGACCCGGCACATGCACGAAGGCGGCGCGCTGGTGGCGATTTCGTCGATTGCCGGTGGCGTGTATGGCTGGCAGGAGCACGCGCACTATGCGGCGGCCAAGGCCGGCGTGCCGGGGTTGTGTCGGTCGCTGGCGGTGGAATTGGCGTCGTTGGGGATTCGTTGCAATGCGGTGATTCCGGGGTTGATCGAGACGCCGCAGTCGCTGGACGCGAAGAACTCCCTGGGGCCGGAAGGCCTGGCGAAAGCGGCGCGGGCGATTCCGCTGGGCCGGGTAGGGCGGGCGGATGAAGTCGCGTCCCTGGTGCGGTTTTTGACCAGTGAGGAATCGAGTTACCTCACCGGGCAGAGCATTGTGATTGATGGTGGCTTGACCGTGCGCTGGCCGGATTGATGCGGATTCAAGTCTGATGCAATTCAAGTGTGGGAGCTGGCTTGCCTGCGATGCAGGCAACTCGGTCCTTCAGAAACACCGAGGTGATGCCATCGCAGGCAAGCCAGCTCCCACAGGTAACACTCGACCCGTAGAGGAATAACAATGCCCCAACTCTCTAGCCGCCGTGCCGTGATCACCGGTGCCGGCAGCGGCATCGGCGCCGCCATCGCCCGCGCCTACGCCGTCGAAGGTGCGCGCCTGTTGCTGGCCGACCGCGACGCCGCCACCCTCGCCGAAACCGCCATCACCTGCCGTAACCTCGGCGCCGAAGTCCTCGAGTGCGTGGCCGACGTCGGCACCGTTGACGGCGCCCAGGCCAGCGTCGATGCCTGCGTCACCCACTACGGCGGCATCGATATCCTGGTCAACAACGCCGGCATGCTGACCCAGGCCCGGTGTGTCGATCTCACCCTCGACATGTGGAACGACATGCTGCGCGTCGACCTCACCAGCGTTTTCGTCGCCAGCCAGCGCGCCTTGCCCCACATGATCGCCCAGCGCTGGGGCCGGATCATCAATGTCGCTTCGCAACTGGGGATCAAGGGCGGCGCCGAGCTGACGCACTATGCAGCGGCCAAGGCCGGCGTGATCGGCTTCACCAAATCCCTGGCCCTGGAAGTGGCCAAGGACAACGTCCTGGTCAACGCCATCGCGCCCGGGCCGATTGAGACGCCGTTGGTCGGCGGCATCAGCGACACCTGGAAACGCGCCAAGGCCGCCGAGCTGCCGCTGGGCCGTTTTGGCCTGGCGGACGAAGTGGCGCCCACCGCTGTGTTATTGGCCAGCGAGCCTGGCGGCAATCTGTTCGTCGGCCAGACCCTCGGCCCGAACTCCGGCGATGTCATGCCATGAGCGGGCACTAAGCATGTGTGGACTCTGCGGCCTGCTGGGCGAAGATTTGCACTGGAGCGATCCCCTGGGGGATGAGCTGCCCCGTCGCCGCGAACGCCTGCGCCGCATCGCGGCGATCAACCAGGTGCTGGCGGTGTTCCGGCTCAAGGTTGAAGACTTCCAGGGCGCGTCTTATTTGCTGCTGGGTGCCACCGGCAAACAGGAACTGGCCAGCGGCCTGGATCAACTGTGGCGGGCGGCAGAGACCATGCTCGGTCGGCCGCTGGACCCGTTGGACCCGCGACTGCTGGATCATCTGGAGCAACAGCCATGAGCATCGCCCTCAACGTCATCACCGGCTTCCTCGGCAGCGGCAAGACCACCTTGCTCAAGCGCTTGCTGCAAGGCGAAAGCCTTGGTGACACGGCGTTGCTGATCAATGAATTCGGCGACGTCGGCATCGACCATTTGTTGGTGGAGGAAGTCGCGCCGGACACCGTACTGCTGCCCAGCGGCTGCGTGTGCTGTTCGATTCGCGGCGAGTTGAAAGACGCCTTGCTCGGCCTGTTGCAGCGCCGTGAGCGCGGCGAGATTCCGGCCTTCAAACGGGTGATCCTGGAAACCACCGGCCTGGCCGACCCGGCGCCCATTCTCGCCACCTTGAATAACGACGTGCAACTGCGCGGGCGCTTTCATATCGGGCTGGTGGTGACGCTGGTGGACGCCAGCCACGCCGCTTTGCAAGAGCGCTTGCACCCGGAATGGCTGGCGCAAGTGGCCGCCGCCGATCGCTTGCTGTTGAGCAAGACCGACCTCGTCGAAGACTGCGGCCCGTTGCGCACGCACTTGCAGGCACTGAACGCCGGTACGCCGATCCTCAATACCTGCGATATCGACAGCGGTGAACAGCTGCTGCTTGGCGAAGGGCTGCGCAGCGCCGAACCCGCTGCCGAAGTCAGCCGCTGGAAACTCCATCAAACCACCGCCGCCAACCACGGCGCCGCACAAGTCTGCTGCCTGACCTTCGATCAGCCGCTGGATTGGGTCGGCTTCGGGGTCTGGTTATCGATGCTGTTAAGATGCCACGGCGAACGTATTCTTCGCGTCAAAGGACTGCTCAACGTGAACGCCAGTAACGCTCCCATCGTCATTCATGGCGTGCAGCATTGCCTGCATGCCCCGGTTCACCTGCCTGCCTGGCCGGGGACCGATCGGCAATCACGCCTGGTGTTTATCCTGCGCGGTCTTGACCCGGCGTTGTTGCGTCGCTCCTTTGAAGTGTTCTCCAGAAGGTTCGCCGCATGATCACGCTTCGCGTCCTCGGTACCTCGGTGACCTTGCTCGAATGCCTGCGGGTGCGAGCGGAAAAAGAGCTGGGTATTCGTCTGGTGTACCAGGTGCACGATGTGGAGCAGGCCCAGCGCATCGCGGTGATGCAGCCGGACAGCTACGACCTCTACGACCAATGGTTTCACAACGTCGATTTCGTGTGGCCGGCCCGGGCGATCCAGCCGATCGACACCCGGCGCATCGCGCTATGGCATGAGATCAACGACCTGCCCAAGCGCGGACGTTTGTCCGCCAACGACCGCCTGGGCAGCGGCAGTGTGCCCAGCGAGCGCCTTTTCGTGCAGCACGATGGCAGCCTCGGCAGCACCGTGACCGAACGCATCAGCATGCTGCCCCTGACCCACAACGCCGACAGTTTCGCCTACCGTCCCGAGCGCTTGCCCGAAGGGTTCAACCGCGCCAACGAGAGCTGGGGCTGGCTGCTCGACCCGGCCTGGGGCGCACGCACGGCGCTGCAAAGCGACGCCGCCATCGGTGCCCTCGACGCGGCGCTGGCGGTGCAAGGCGCGGGTCTCGCGAGCTTCAAGGACATCGGCAACATGAGCATCGAAGAGATCGATGTGCTGGCGGATATCCTGGTGCGCAAGCAGAAGGAAGGGCACTTCGCGGCGTTCTGGTCCGATGACGAAGAGGCGGCGCAATTGATGCTCAGCCCGAGCATCGACATTCAGAGCCTGTGGTCACCGACCCTGATGCGCTTGCATCGGGCCGGGGTCAAATACCGCTTGGCGGTACCCCGTGAAGGCTACCGCGCGTGGTTCGGCGGGTTGTCGCTGTCGCGCCATGCCAAGGGCCCGGTGCTGGATGCGGCCTATGCCTACCTCAACTGGTGGCTGTCCGGCTGGCCGGGTGCGGTGATGGCGCGCCAGGGTTATTACATCGGCAACCCGGCCCGCAGCCGTGATCACCTGAGCAGCGCCGAGTGGGACTACTGGTACGCTGGCCTGCCCGCGCGGGAGGAGCTGTTGGGCAGCGATGGCTTGCCGCTGATTGATGTGGGCGAAGTGCGCGACGGGGGCTCCTATGAGCAGCGCATGGGGCATATCGCGGTGTGGAACTCGGTGATGGACGAGCACAACTACCTGGTGCGGCGCTGGGGGGATTTCATGCGGGCGCGTGGCTGAGGCAGAGGCTTGTCGCCAATTTAATGACACCCAGGTTCCCGTATTTATTGGATGCACTTCTTCCCTTGCGCAGCTAGTCTGGATAGTTCGAATGTCCTTTTAAAAAGGACGTTTATTTGACGCCGGTTCAGCTGTCGCGAGGGACGCGTATGACGAAGGGACATTTCGGCTGGAGGGGACAGGCGCTGCCAGAGGGCACCAAAATGAGGTGGCGCCATACCTTTCAAACCCGGATCGCCGGGGTGCTGGCGTTGCTGTTACTGGTGGTGGTGGCTGCGGTGTACTTCGCCGTGAAGACTGCGACCAACCGCGCCGTAGAAAACCAGGCTCAGGTGCAACTGCAAACCGGCAGCCAGGTGTTCGAACGCTTGCTCGACCTGCGTGGCCGGCGTCTGCAATACGGTTTGAACTGGCTCACGGCAGACCTGCCCTTCCGCCAGTCTGTCGCCGAGGGCGAGCCCGCCGAGATTCTCGCTGCCCTGCGCCGGCATGGCACCGGCCTGACGTCCAGTGAAGTGTTTGTGCTGGGCCTCGATGGCAAGGTGATGGTCAGTACGTTACAGGCGTTGACCCCCGGCCAGGCCTTTCCCTACAACGAAGCCTTGCGCCAGGCCCGGCGCAGCGGCCTGCAAATGTTGATCGTGGCCCTGGATGGCCGGCCTTTTCTGCTGGTGCAGCAGGAAGTCGTCGACCCCACACCGATCGCCCTTGTTGTCATGGGCCTGCCCATGGACGAAATCTTCGCCAGTGAATTGCGCTCCATGAGCAACCTGGAAGTGTCGTTCCTCAGTGTGCAGCGCGGTCAGCCTGGCGAATTGTTCAGCACTCAGCCCGAGGTATTCCAGGCATCAATTGCCAGCGACTTGCAGGCTCCGTACATCAATCCTGAGGCGCAACTGAACCTGTTTCACGGCCGGCGTTATCTCAGCCAGGTGCTGCCTTTGGGCAACACCGCAGACGGCGGTGAGGTGCGGGTGCTGCTGCAAAGCCCGCTGGACCACGCCCTTGAATCCTTCGCGCCGCTGGACCGGCAATTTCTCGCAATAGCCTTGGTGGTGCTGCTGGTGTCGCTGGCGGGGGCGTTGTTCCTGGCGCGGCGGGTTTCGCGCCCACTCAATGCGCTGGTGCAGGCGGCCGGACGCATCGGTGCCGGTGACTACCGGACGCCGGTGCGGGTTCGCAGCCATGATGAGTTCGGCCTGCTGGCCCAGGCCTTCAACGCCATGCAAACCGGGATCGCGGTGCGCGAGCGGCAACTGGCCCACAACGCGCTGCATGACCCGCTCACCGGCCTGCCCAACCGGGCGCTGGCCATGGAACGCCTGGGCAGTGCCATCAGCGCCGGTCGGCCTGTGGTGTTGCTGTACCTGGGGATCGAGAACTACCGCGTGATCAACGAAGGCTACGGCCCGGAAGGCGTGGAAGAAATGCTCCGCGAAGCCAGCCGCTGCCTGCTGTCGAGCCTTTCGGCCAGTGACACCGCTGCGCGTATCACCGGCAGCGAGTTTTTGCTGCTGCTGGAAAACACCGAGATCGACCGTGTCGTGGCCTTGGCTGACCGCCTGTATGGGCTCCTGACCGAGCCCCAGCGCATCGGCGGTGATGAACTGCGCCACGAAGTGAGCATCGGCATTGCCGCTTACCCGGCCGACGGCCAGCAGGTTGAAGAGCTGATCAGCCGCGCCGCCATTGCCCGTCACGATGCGGCAGCATTCCCGGGTTATTTACAGATCTACCAACAGGACCGCGACCTCGCCCACCAACGGCAGATCAGCCTGATCCGTGACCTGCGCCGGGCGCCGGCGGAGGGCGAGTTGTACCTGTGTTATCAGCCCAAGCTCGACCTGCACCATGGGCATGTGAGCCAGGCCGAAGCGCTGCTGCGCTGGGAGCATCCGACCCTCGGGCTGGTATCTCCCGCCGAGTTCATTCCCTTGGCCGAGCGCACCGGCAGCATGGGCAACCTGACCCACTGGGTGATCGAAGAAGCCATTCGGCAATTGGCCGAGTGGGACGTGCGCGGGTTGCAGGTGCAGTTGTCGGTGAACATCTCGGTGGATGACCTGGCCGATGACGGCCTGGCCCTGCGGGTGACCGAGTTGCTGGCGCATTACCGCGTATCGGCCCGGCAACTGATTTTCGAAATCACCGAAAGCGCGATCATGCACAACCCGGTGCAGGCCCTCAGCGTGCTGGAGCAACTGCGCGGTTGTGGCATCAGCCTGTCGGTGGACGACTTCGGCACCGGCTATTCATCCCTGGCGCAACTGCAACGCCTGCCGGTGCAGGAATTGAAGATCGACCAGTCGTTCGTGCGCAACCTCGACAGCACTTCCGGCGACGGCGTGATCGTGCGCTCGACCATCGAAATGAGCCACAACCTGGGGCTCAAGGTGGTGGCTGAAGGGGTGGAGTTCGAGCCCAGCCTCAAGCTGCTCAAGCTCTGGAAGTGCGACACGGCCCAGGGCTATCTGATCAGCCGGCCATTGAATGCCATGGCGTTTGAGATGTGGATGCGCCGCGAGCGCGTGCCGGTCTAGGGCGTCGGTGGCTGCACCGACGCCGGTCTTTCAGTGCCCAACCGTCATATCGACCAGGCTTTGCAACCGTTCCCACAAGCCTTCGACATGGTGGCGCTCTGTCCCCAGCGCGCCGATGGACACGCGTACCATCCAGCGCTCGCCGAGCACGGCGGGGGTGACGTAGGCGCTGCCTGAATGGTTGAGCTTTTCTGCCCAGGCCCGGGTGTAGTTATCCAGCGCCTCACCATCAAGGCCTGGTGGCTCGTGGCGAATACACACGGTCTGCAGGGTGACGGCGGCCACCAGTTTCCAGTGTTTGCTGCCTTCAATCTGTTCTGCCAGCCAGCGGGCATTCGCCAGGTCACGCCGCAGCCGGGCCTGCAGGCCGCTGACGCCTTGCTCACGGATCAGGAACCACAGTTTCAGGGCGCGGAACCGGCTGCCCAGGGAGATCCGCCAGTCGCGGTAGTTCCTGACCTGGCCGTCAGCCTTGGACTGTAGATAGCTGGGGTTGGTGGTCATGATGCGAATCAAGTGCTCGGGGTCGCGTACAAAGTACACCGAGCAATCAAACGCCGCCCCCAGCCATTTGTGAGGGTTGAGGACCAGCGAGTCGGCGTTCTCGATGCCGTGCCACAGCGCGCGGCATTCCGGGAGGATCATCGCGGCTCCGGCCATGGCTGAGTCGACATGCAACCACAGGCCGTGACGTTGCGTCAGGGCGCCGATGGCTTCCAGGGGGTCGATGGCCATGGCTGCCGTTGTGCCGGTGGTCGCAATCACCACACAGGGTCTGTTCCCGGCAGCCAGGTCTTGTTCGATTGCCCGCTCCAATGCATGCGGTGACATTGCATTGTGTTCGTCGGTTGCCACGGTACGGATATTGTTCTGGCCGAACCCCGCCAGGATCGCGGCCTTGTTCACTGAACTATGGGCGTGGGCCGAGGTGTAGACGATCAAGGGGGCGCCGCTGTTTTGCAGGCCATCGTGCATCAGCGCGTAGTGGGAGCTGCGTTCGCGGGCGCTGATCAGCGCCACCAGGGTGGAGGTCGAGGCCGAGTCCTGGATCACGCCGCTCCAGTTGGCGCTCAGGCCGATCATGTCGCGCAGCCAATCGGTGGTGACTTCCTCGATTTCGGTCAGGGCCGGGCTCGATTGCCACGACAATCCCACCACGCCCAGGCCGGTACTCAAGCAATCGCCGAGGACGGAGGACAGTTCTACATTCGACGGGAAGAACCCAAAAAAACTTGGATGCTGCCAATGCAACAGACCGGGCATGATCAGTTTTTCAACGTCGCCCATGATCTGTTCGAACGGTTCGGCTGTCTCAGGCGGACTGGCCGGCAATGCGGACCTGATTTCGCCCGGGGTCGTGGTGGGTTGCACGCCGCGTTGCTCGATGTTTTGTCGATAGTCTGCAATCAGGTCGATCATGGCGTGGCCATGTCGGCGGAATTCTTCAGGTGTCATATCAGGGTGTCCGTCAGGAAGAGAAGTAAAGGCGTTAGCACCAGAAGTAAAACGGCTGGCCAGTGGTATAGCCGATAAACGACTGGATGCTGATGCGCTTGCCTGAATCGAAACCGCAAATGGCATGGGGACGGCGAGTATTGATAATCACCAGTTCGTTTTTCTGCGGCTGGATGCGCAGCGGTTTTTGCAAGCGATCTTCGGGCAGTTCCGCCCCTTCGAAACGTATGACCTCGTCGTAGGTAAACGCCTCGGTATCCCAGATGACCAGTTCACCTCCCGACGGTGGTACTTCGAGGTAAATATTCGCGCTGAATTGATGTTCCAGTTCGGCAATCGACAAGGGCAGGCAATCTACATGGGGGACTGTTTCCGAGAGGTGGGCTGTCTCCGGGAACATGGCGCGGATAATGCCGCAGAACATCGGCTGGCCCTGGAACGCCGCGGTTGTCGCGCCTTCTGGCCACACCTTCCGGATATGCTCCATCAGCAGATGGATGGGGGGGTTGCGAGGGGCACAGAGGTCATCGATCACAACGCGCATGTGGGTGGCGTCTGCGTAGTATTTCTGTTGCGAATAGCTGTCTGCGGCCTTGCCGTAGGTGGAGTTGAACGGTGTTCCCCAGCGATGGACACCATAGAAATGCTGGACAACTTTTCCGTGCTCATACGTCTCGTGGTTATATTCCTGGAGTGTCGCCGTTTCGTTGATATGTTTATTTAATACTTCGCTGGTTTGTTCATTCGCGTAGTCAGGTACCCGGATGGCGAGTACTTCTCCACGAATAAGTTTTTCCAGGCTGAGTGTGTCGAGTTGCTCAAGCGCCAGGATCCGTGGCGTCTGGCTATGCGGGACTGAAGGTATTGATTCAACGCTGTTGAGGTCCGTCATGATGAAAACTCCATGTTAATTACAGCACGTCATATAGATAACGTTTGTTGGGCGGGGGATTTACTAGCGACAGTGAACGTCGGATGGCGCAGGGCCAAAGTAGGGAGAAAGACTTTTGGGGAGGTATAGGACTTTTCCGAGTAAACTTTTAAATACATCGGCGCTGTTGCATCGCTTTATTTCACGCATAAAAAAAGGCGGCTACCCACTCAGGTAGCCGCCTTTTTCTTACTGCCGGTTTTGCTTAATCCGGCAGTTTGAACGCCATCACATAGTCGCCCTGTTTGGTACCCAGGGAACCATGACCGCCGGCCATGACCAGCACGTACTGCTTGCCGTCCTTGCCGGTGTAGGTCATCGGTGTGGTTTGCGCGCCTGCTGGCAGGCGACCTTCCCACAGTTGCTTGCCGTTTTTCACGTCATAGGCACGCAGGTACTGGTCAAGGGTACCGCTGAGGAAGGACACGCCACCGGCAGTGGTGAAAGTCCCGCCCAGGCTTGGCACGCCCATGGTCAGTGGAATCGGAACCGGCGAGCTGTCACGCACGGTGCCGTTCTTGTGCATCCAGATGGTCTGGTGGTTGGTCAGGTCGACCGCGGCCACATAACCCCACGCCGGCGCCTGGCACGGCAGGCCCAGTGGCGACAGCATGGCTTCGAGGATCACGCCGTATGGCGCGCCTTTGTTCGGCTGCACGCCTTCGGTTTCGCTGACCCGTGGGCCTTGCTTGGCGATGTCGGCGGCCGGGATCAGTTTCGATTTGAAGGCCATGTAGCTCGGGTTCACGAAAGCAATCTGGCGAACCGGGTCGACGGAAATGCCGCCCCAGTCGAACACGCCAAAGTTACCTGGGTAAACAATCGAGCCCTGCAGCGATGGCGGGGTGAACGGACCGTCGTAGCGCATGGATTTGAAGTCAATCCGGCACAGCATCTGGTCGAACGGCGTCACGCCCCACATGTCACGCTCTTTGAGGGGCGGTGGCATGAAGTTCAGGTCGGATTTCGGTTGGGTCGGTGCGGTGTGATCGCCGGCCACTGCGCCTTGCGGTACAGGGATTTCATTGATCGGCACCACCGGCTGACCGTTGGTGCGGTCCAGGGTGTAGATGCTGCCTTGCTTGGTCGACGCCATCACCGCTTGCTTCACGCCGTCAGCGGTCTTGATGTCGATCAGCGAAGGCTGGCCGCCCACGTCCATGTCCCACAGGTCATGGTGAGTGAACTGGAAGGTCCATTTCACGTGGCCGCTGTCGATGTCCAGGGCCGTCAGGCCGGCGCTGTACTTCTCGGAGTCCGGAGTCCGGTCGCCGCCGTACTGGTCGGGCATCTGGTTACCCATCGGCAGGTAGAGCATGCCGAGTTTTTCGTCGACCGCGAACATCGACCACATGTTTGGCGAGTTGCGGGTGTAGGTCTTGCCCTCGGCCAACGGGGTGGTGTCGTCCGGGTTGCCGCTGTCCCAGTTCCACACCAGCTTGCCGGTGTGCACGTCGAACGCGCGGATCACGCCGCTAGGCTCGTCGGTGGAGACGTTGTCGGTCACGTGACCGCCGATCACTACCAGGTTCTTGGTAACAGCCGGTGGCGAGGTGGAGTAGTAACCGCCCGGGGCGAAGGTGCCGATGTTGGCACGCAGGTCGACCTGGCCCTTGTCACCGAAGTCTTCGCACATCTTGCCGGTGTCGGCGTTCAGGGCGATCAGACGGGTGTCGGCGGTCGGTACGAAGATGCGTTTCGGGCAGGCATTCGGCGCGGCGGCCGGGCTGGCGCTGCCAGTCGGGCTCTGCTCGGAGGCATACACGGCGTCATCGTGATACGACACGCCACGGCAGGTCATGTGCGCCCAACCCTTGAAGTTTGCAGCGCCTTCGGTGCTGATCTTCGGGTCGAAACGCCAGATTTCCTTGCCGGTGTCTGGATCCAGGGCAATCACCTGGCTGTGAGGCGTGCACACGTAGAGCATGCCGTTGACTTTCAGCGGGGTGTTTTCCGCGGTGGTTTCACCGGGATCGCCAGGGCCAGGGATGTCGCCAGTACGGAACGTCCAGGCTGGCACCAGCTTGTGGGCGTTTTCCGGGGTGATCTGCGCGAGTGGCGAGTAACGATCACCGAAGGCCGAGCGGCCATAGGAGTTCCAGTCACCCTCGGCCTGGGCCGGTGCGGCGCTGGCCATGCCTGGCACCGCATCGCGGTCCAGTTGGCCTTTCTTGACCATGGCACCCGGGTCGGTGAATTGGCTGGCCAAGGCGGCGGCACCGGCCAGCACGACGGCGACGCTCAGGGCGCCAGTGCCCAACGGCGAGGCTTGGCCACGCAGCAACGGACGGCGGAACCACGGGAGCAACATGACGATGCCGAGGGCGAACAGCAGGGCCAGGCGCGGCACCAACTGCCACCAGTCCAGGCCGACTTCCCACAGTGCCCAGACGGTGCTGGCAAACAGCACCAGTGCGTACAAGCCCAGCGCCGCGCGGCGTGTTGCCAGCAGCAACAGACCGGTGACGGTGATACCGAGGCCGGCCAGCAGGTAATACAGCGACCCGCCGAGCATGCTCAGCTTGATCCCCCCGGCCAACAAGGCCAGGCCCATTATCAGCAGCAAGATCCCCAGCAGCCTGGGCAGCAGGCGACTTGGACTTGAAGCACCATCAGTGCTCATAGTGTGGTTCTCCGTTACGTTTTGAATTGGTTGCGCACAGTTCACTGTAGATGACGTTCCGGCGCAGGCATGGTTCAGGGCAAATTAGGTTTATTCAGCAATCAGAAGGAACTTTGCAGCTTGATCCCGCCAATCAGCGCGTCATCCACCTGGGCCACGGCCCCGGGATGACGGATGTATTGCAGGTTCGGGCGCACCGTCAGCCAGTTCGTGACGTGCACGCCGTAATAGAGCTCGGCGCTGTATTCGGTGTGTTGCAGGGGCAGGTAGGCCGGGTCATCGAAGTCGAAGACGGCGCGGGCCTGGTTGGTCGCCTCGGCGTTCTTGCGATAGGCCGGGTTGACGTGCACCCGGGCGACCGCAAAGCCGATATCGTCCTTGGCGCGGGCATCGAAGAGGCCCTTGTAGACCACACCCGCCTGCACGTAGTTATCCACAGCGTTGGTTTTCTTGTCGTGCATCGTGCCGTTGGCGAACACGCTCAAGCCTCGCGAATGGTCGCTGGCCAGGCTGGTGACTTGCTGCTGCACCCCCAGCCACACCCCGTGTTTGCTGGAGGCGCTGCGATAGGCCTCGCCGCTGAGGGCCGCCGGCTGGTCGTTGCGGTCTTTATAGACGTCGCTGGCCTTGGCGCTGCTGTAGTAGTAACCGGCGCGGTATTCGCCGGGCAGGCCGTTGAGCGTGGGCGTCCACACCAGTTCCACCGGGAGCAGGGTCCCTTGGGTGCCGCTGCCGCTGAGCTTGAAGCCATTGCCGCGATCCAGGTTGGACGGGTTCTGTTCATAGGCACCGACCTGGGCGTACAGCTCAGGCGTCAGGTGATACTTGATCCGCAACGCCCACTGGCTCACCGGCCAGTTGTACCAGATGCTGCCCACCCAGTTGCCGACCTGGGAGCCGCAGAACGCGAGGTTCTGGAAGTCGCAGGGGAAGCTGTTGAAGTCTTCGCCTTCGCCAAAACGCCCGGCCTTGATGTCGAGTTTCTGGTCGAAGAACTTCTGCTGATACCACATCTGCGTCAGGCGCCAGGTCTGGCCACGGCCCCAGACTTCCTGGGACGAGGTGAACCCGCCCATACGCGGGTCGTTAACGCGGTCGTTAGTGATGTTGTTGCCGCTGCGCTCGGTCACCGTCAACTGGAACTCCGCGTCGTGCCAACCGAGGATCTTCTGCAGATCCAGGTGCGTGCCCAGGCCGAACTGATCGCTGTAGCGCGCGGTACGGTCGTGGTCTGAGCCGCCGTGCAGGTTACTGCCCATCTCGCCGGTGTAGTCGAACTTGAAGTCGTAGCCTTGTTGAGACAGCGCTGTCCGAGTGCCGCCGAAATCACCCAGCATCCACGGTGATTCAGCGTCAAAGGCAGGGGCGGCCTGGGCACAGTTGAACAGGCCGAACGGTAGCAGCGCAGCGCACAGGCGCAGGTTTGGGAAAGCAGGCATAGGCAAAATGGAGTCTTAATATTTATGGTTTTGAAACGCCAACAGCGGCCTGGCGCGTTCGCACAAAGGCGTTGAACACGGGCGGTCGGTGGTCTGATGGAATGATGAAACGTTTCACTTTGTTACTGATAAGGATAAAGCGCTGGCGAGGGGAGAGAAAGGGCTAAACGGAAGATGGATTCTTTCGGATTTGGTAATAGTGGGTTGGGTCGTCGGATTTGGTAGCAAACTGTTCATTGGTTTGCGTTTGAAGGCGTGGTTTTCTGCGTCACCAAAACGGATGGGAGTCGACATGGACGGCGATGACATGGTGGGTGAGGCAGAGGCCGTAACGGCCCGGGAATTAGTCATTATTCTTGGCCAGTATCACAGTGCAATTGTGAGACTCGGTTCCGGCATCATCAGCCTGGCCGGCGTGCTCAGACGTAGTGAAGACGCCGATGTAAAACAGGCAGCAGATGAAGCATGGGCGAAGCTGAATGAGTTTATCGACTGCATGGAGGGTGTAGCTGATGGATTGAATGCTTTGACCCAGAAGAAGGAGGCCGGAAATGGCGAATGACCTCAAGGATAATGTGAGCTATCTTCGCCAGGAGTACCGTCAAGGTTCGTCATCAGGCTGCGACCGCAAAGGCGGCGCAGGCGGTGGGGGCAACGGAGGAGAAAGCGATTTGGAAAAGCGTATTTCGCAAGTTGAGGCAAGGCTGGAGCGCGTCGAGACGAAGCTGGATGGCATGCAAGAGCACATGACTACCAAGTCCGATCTGATGCAGACCAAAATCGACCTGCTTGAAGCGACCTCTAGATTGGATCTTTCAATCGCCAATTTCAGAACGGATATGCAATCGTTGGAAACCCGGCTGTTGAAATGGTTTGTCGGAACGGCTGGAGCCTTGTCTGCCATCGCATTTGGCGTCGCCCGACTCGTTCACTGACGCTTTCCGTTCGAAGCCCGGCTCCCTGCCGGGCTTTCTGGCTTTTAAACCAACTTCGCCAAACACCCCTCAAGAATATCCAGCCCTTCCTCCAGCACCGCCGCCTCAATCGTCAACGGCGCCAGCAGGCGGATGATGTGCCGTGATTTACCGCTGGGCATCAGCAGCAAACCCGCCTCGCGGGCCAGGGCCAGCAGTTGGGTCAGCTGTTGTGGGGCCGGGCTGCCGTCGGCGTTGGCCAGTTCGATACCACGCATGGCGCCCACGCCGGTCAAGCGGCCGAGGTAGGGCGAGAGCTTTTTCGAGCGCCATGATTCATAACGGCTGACGATCGCTTCTTCCTGCTGGGCGCCCCAACTTTGCAGGTGTTCGTCGGTCATTTCATCCAGGGTCGCCAACGCCGCCGCGCAGGCAATCGGGTTACCGGAATAGGTGCCGCCCAGGCCGCCTTTGGGCAGGTTGTCGAGCAACGTTTTGCGACCTACTACTGCGCCGAGCGGCACACCGCCGGCGATGCTTTTGCCCAGCAGGATCAGGTCTGGCTCAATCCCCAGGCGTGAGAAGGCAAAACGCTGGCCGGTACGACCGAAGCCGGACTGGATTTCATCGGCAATCAGCAGGATGTTTTTCTCGTCGCAAAAGCGTCGCAGGGCCTGGGCGAATTCCACGTCCAGGGTCAGGAAGCCTCCTTCGCCCTGCACCGGCTCGATGATGAAACAGGCCACGTCGTCGACGTCGATTTCCACGCTGAACAGCCGGTCCATTGCCTTCAGCGCTTCGCCGCAGGTCACGCCGTTGTCGCGGCTGGGGAAGGGCAGATGGAACACCGGCCCTGGCAATACGCCGACTTTTTGCTTGTAGGGCGCGACCTTGCCATTGAGGTTGAGCGTCGCCAGGGTGCGCCCGTGAAACGCCCCGTCAAAGGCAATGACCGCGGTACGGCGAGTCGCGCCCCGGACAATTTTCAAGGCGTTTTCCGCCGCTTCCGCGCCACTGTTGGTGAGCATGCCGCTGACCGGGTAGTCCACCGGAATAAATGCGGTGAGACGGTCCATCAGTTCGATGTAGGGCGCGTGAGGCGCGGCGTTAAAGGCGTAGTGGGTGAGTTTGGTCGCTTGCTCGCGAATCGCCTCCACCACACGCGGATGGCAATGGCCCAGGTTGAGCACGCCGATGCCGCCGACAAAGTCGATGTAGCGCTTGCCCGTGGTATCCCAGACTTCGGCGTTCTTGCCGTGGCTGAGGCTGATGGGGTGGACGATGGAAATCGACTGGCTGATGGTTTCGCGGCTCATGGATCCGGGACTCAAGAATGGGATGCGTCCTTTTATCTAAGCCGTGAGCCGCCTTGCCCCGCAAACGAAATAAAGTCGCCGGGTCATTATTAAAAGTCGGGATGTGCTGTGAGGTACTCCACCATCCAGCTCAAAAAGGCCTTCACTTTCGGAATCTCCCCGGCATGTTCGGCATGGGCGATAAAGTGCGCGCCGGCGCTGGGCATCGTGTAATCCCAAGGGATCATCAGGCTGCCGTTGGCCAATTCCTCGGCCACCAGATACTGCGGCACCAACGCCACGCCGTACCCCGATTGGGCTGCGCGAATGCACATGTAGAACGTGTCGAAGCGCGGCCCGTGGTAGCTGTTTTGCGAGTGCAGGCCTTGTTCCAGAAACCACTCGTGCCAGGCTTCCGGACGCGAGGTGCATTGCAGCAACGTGTGACGGGACGAGGCATCGCTGCCAGCGGCAACAAACCCGGGGGCGCAGACCGGCACCACGGCTTCGCGAAACAGCTCGATGCAGGTCGCTCCCGGCCACGCCCCCTGGCCGAAGAAAAACGCGATATCCGCCTTGGCCTGCAACACGTCGAACGGCTCCAGTTCGTTGCGCACGTCCAGGTGGATGTTGGGATGGCGCGCGGCAAAGTCCTTGAGCTTGGGCACCAGCCAGCGGTCACCAAAGGTCGGCTGGGTGGCGATGCGCAGCACTTCGGTTTCGCCACCGTAGGTCAGGATGTAGCGGCTGGAAATATCCACCTGGTTGAGGATCTTGCGCACTTCCTCCAGGTACAGCGAGCCCGCCGGCGACAGGTACAAACGCTGGCGCACTCGCTGGAACAGCGGGTGACAGAGCATCTCTTCCAACTGCGCCACTTGCTTGCTCACCGCACTCTGGGTCAGGTGCAGCTCTTCGGCGGCGCGGGTGAAACTCAAGTGGCGGGCGGCGGCTTCGAAGCACTGCAAGGCGGTCATCGAAGGGGTCAAGCGTTTTGAGATCACGGGATCGCAGATCCTTTCAAATAGCCGAGTTCATTCCAAATCGGAAGGAGCCTAAGCCTAAACGTCGTTTGTGGCCAAGGTGTAAAGCCGTTGATACTGACCGGCAACACTATAAACGGCGTGGGTTTGTGGCGCCGAATAATAAAGACCGACAGGGAGCGCCTTGCATGAAGCACATGAAATCCACGTTGGCGGCATTCACCGCCGCTGCAGTATTGGGGCTGGCCGGGAGCGCACACGCGGGGGCGACCCTGGATGCGATCCAGAAGAAGGGATTTATCCAGTGTGGGGTCAGCGATGGGTTGCCGGGTTTCGGCGTGCCGGACGCCAACGGCAAGATGACCGGCATTGATGTGGACGTGTGCCACGCCGTCGCGGCCGCGCTGTTTGGTGATGCGTCGAAAGTGAAGTTCAGCCAGTTGACCGCCAAGGAGCGCTTCACTGCGTTGCAGTCGGGCGAGATCGATCTGATTTCCCGCAACACCACCTGGACCAGTTCCCGTGATGCGGGCATGGGCATGGTGTTCACCGGGGTGACCTATTACGACGGCATCGGGTTCCTGGTGAACACCAAGCTCGGCGTGAAGAGCGCCAAGGACCTGGACGGCGCGACCATCTGCATCCAGGCCGGCACCACCACCGAGCTGAACGTCTCGGACTACTTCCGCTCCAACGGCCTGAAGTACACGCCGATCACCTTCGACACCGCCGACGAAAGCGCCAAGGGCCTCGAAGCCGGCCGCTGCGACGTGCTGACCACCGACCAGTCGGGCCTGTACGCCCAGCGGATCAAGATGGCTCACCCGGATGAGTTCGTGGTGTTGCCGGAAGTGATTTCCAAGGAACCGCTGGGCCCGTTGGTACGCAAGGGCGATGACGAGTGGTTCAGTATCGTCAAGTGGACCCTGTTCGCCATGCTCAATGCCGAGGAAATGGGCATCACCTCGCAGAACGTCGAAGAGCAAGCCAAATCCAGCAAGAACCCGGACGTTGCCCGCCTGCTGGGTGCAGACGGTGACTACGGCAAGGACCTGAAACTGCGCAAGGACTGGGTGGTGCAGATCGTCAAGCAAGTAGGCAACTACAGCGAAGTGTTCGAGCGCAACATCGGCCAGGGCAGTGTGCTGAAGATCAAGCGCGGCCTGAATGCGCTGTGGAGCAACGGCGGCATCCAGTACGCGCCGCCGGTTCGCTGAAGGTTTTACTCAGACACGGTGTCCTTGCCCGCCGCCTTGGAGCGATACAACGCCTGATCGGCCCTGGCCATCAGGCTGGTGGGTGATTCATCGTTGCGTCGCTCCACCACGCCCAGGCTCAGCGTCACCTTGAAGTTGCCCACGGCGGGCAACTCCCTGAGCGCACATCGCATGTGCTCGGCCAATTCCCGCGCGGTTTCCAACGTGCTTTTGGGCACGACCACCATGAACTCATCACCGCCCCAGCGGGCCAGCAAGTCGCCGTGGCGCAAGCAGGCTTCCAGGCATTCCACCACATGCACCAGGGTTTCATCACCGACGGCGTGGCCGTGCTGGTCGTTGATCGGCTTGAAGTCATCAATGTCCATGGCAATCAGCGACAGCGGCAGGCGAAAGCGTTGGGCGCGATCGCATTCTTCCAGCAGGACCCGCTCCAGACGGTAACGATTGGCCACGTGGGTCAACGCGTCGCGTTCGGCCAGGGAGCGATTCTCATCCAGTTGCAACTGCAGTTGTTGATTGACCCGCGACAGCTCGCGGGTACGTTCGGCCACCAGGGCTTCCAGGGATTGATTGCGTCGTTCCAGCTGTTCGATGGACTGTTTGCGTGCCTGAATGTTGCGGTGGACACCGACCATGCGCGCCACCGAGCCGTCGTCGTTACGTGAGATCACGTAGCCACGGTCTTCGATCCACAGGTAGGAGCCGTCTTTCTTGCGGCAGCGGTATTCGGCTTGATAGTGAGTGGTGCGACGGTTGATGTAGTTATCGAACAGCACCATTACCTGAGGATAATCATCCGGATGAATCACGTTTTCCCAGGTGAATACGCTGTTTTCCAGGGAGTGATGGGCGTACCCGAGCATTTCGTACCAGCCGGGGTTGCGGTAGACGAAACCGGTGTTGGCGTTCCAGTCCCAGATCCCGTCGCTGACCAGCTCCATGATGGCGTGCAGCATGTCGGCGTTGAGGTCGGTGAAGTCGCTCCTTGAGGGTTCTTGGCCGGATGTATCGTCCATTGCGCGCTCCTTGCGTGGGCTGGCTCTCATGGCCAGTTACTGTTGACGCCGATACTCCGTGGCTGACGGTACTGTACAACGGCGCTTTGGCGCTTAGAAAGGGGGGCTTTGGTCTAGTTGGGGTTGTGGCTTTGGGCCACTATTCGTGGGGCTTCAGCCTTTTATTTGGCGCTACCATCCTCGTTCTGGGCGCCCCATTGGCATTGTGCTGATAGATGGCCTCAGGCTGCCCTTGCTGGTTAAAAAACACCTGGCCGATCCCCGCAGAGTTCCACAGTCGTTCGCCTGCCTCGGCGTGTTCCGGAATATGCGGCACAACCTGCATGGGCCTGCGTCGGGTCAGCCAGTTCAGCGGTGAGCGAGGCGAGTAAAGCCAGCGATTGAGGCGGTCGAACCATTCCAGCAGCCTCGGTGGGAATTCGTTCTTGATGCCGCTGCTGGTGATCTGCCAGATCTTCGGGCCCCCATTGCGGTGGCGGATCAGTACTTCGTAGACGAACGAGTAGTGCACGTCTCCGGACAGGATCACGTAGTTGCCCGGGGTGCGGGAATGGCGAAAGATGTTGAGGATCACCTGCGCCGCACCGCGATGGGCCATCCAGTTTTCTGCGTCTACCAGCAGCGGGTAGCCGCACCAACTGAAGGCCTTCTGCACGGTCTCGATCAGCTTGACGCCAAAGATGGGCGCGGGTGAAACGATGATCGCCGAAGGGTGATCCAGCAGTTCCTGTTGCAGTTCGCTTAAAGCTTCCCAGTCCAGCAGGCCCGACGGTTGCTTGAGGTTGAACTCACTGCGCCAGCGCCGGGTGCGGGTGTCGAGTACTACCAGCGCAGGCGTGG
Source organism: Pseudomonas sp. MWU16-30323 (assembly GCF_020515595.1). NCBI lineage: Bacteria > Pseudomonadati > Pseudomonadota > Gammaproteobacteria > Pseudomonadales > Pseudomonadaceae > Pseudomonas > Pseudomonas sp. MWU16-30323. The sequence continues at coordinate 141,154 of NZ_JAIWYM010000009.1, read as the reverse complement.
TGGGCAGCACGTAATGCCATTGCTGGAACGTCAGCAGTTCGTCTACCAGCTCATCCTGAGCGACCGCATCCAGGTAGTTGCCATGGGCTTGCGTAGTCAGGGCCAGGGTTTTGCCTAGCACGGTGTCAAACGCATCCGGGTTATTGCCCCAGCCCTGGCATAGCAGGTAAGCCAACAGCGCGTTGCCGATGATGCGCTTGGAGAACGGGTGGCCGTAGGCCGTTTCTTCCCATTGGGCGCTGAGGTTCCAGTCGTCGGTGATGTCGTGATCATCGAAGATCATCAGGCACGAAAGGTGGGCGAATACCCTGGCCACGCCACCCAGGCCGTCCCGAAACTTGTCGATCTGCACTTGCTCGTGGGCGTAGCGGACGTGCCCTTCGGCGCGCAGTTGAGGCGCTTGCGGGTTGATCAGGCCCCACGGCACGGGCGACCAGGCGAGCAAGTACATTGCCATGACTTCGGCGAAGGTCACCAGGTGGTTATCGGCGCTGCTGCTGGTGAAAATCGGCTTCTTCACGCCGCCAAAAAAACGCTCGCGCAAGGTCTCGTTGCTCTCCAGGGCGGGCAACAGATCGGCTCGGTGGTAGTAGCTGGCGGCATGCTCATAGAGTGCTGCGCTGTTGTCGACGACCGCACCTTCGAGGTGTTCGTCGAACAGGCCGAGGCGGGCAATCAGCGCATGAATGGCCCGCAGCATTGGCCCCGCGACATCGTCGGCATACACCTGGTCGCCGCTCATCATCAACAGGGCCGGGCGTGCTTCGACAGTGCTCGACTCGGCCAACAGCCGGTCAACACACAGCAACCCTTCATCGGCGCGGTGGTGAGGCTTGCGGCATGAGCCGTGGACCAATTGGTGGATATGGCTGTGCAGGATGAAATTCGGGCTTGAGGCGCCCGGGTAGAGCAGGTGGGGCGCCCATTCGGCGATGCCGGCCCCGTTTACCAGCAGGTCGTAGCTGATGCTCACATCCTGGGGCAGTGCCTCGGCCAACGGCACGTCGATCAGGTGGATAAAGGCCTGGCGCCCGACGGGTACGACCTGGCAGCAGCTGGCGTCCAGATCGATATCCAGCGTCTCGCCTTGGGCGACGTGCAGCCTCAGGGTCAATGCCAGGGTACGACTTCCCACCAGCCACATCACCAGGCGCTGGGGCTCCAGGCGTCGCAGCAGCGGGCCAGCAAGTACGGCAGGAAGGTGGGCGGGTTGTAGCATGAAGGCCACGGCTGATTACAGGTTGGGGGTAAAGGGTAACGCAATGGATGTCAGTGTTTTGTCAAGGCATGACACCCAGTGAGAGGGCAGCGATACCGCCCTCCGGTTGTTGGATCAGGGCAGGCGGCCGCCGCCGAGGTTGTCCAGGCCGCCGGAGTTTTTACGACTCCGGTCGCTGGCCGAGACGCCGTTGTAGTCAAGGGTATTCCTCGCTTCGGCGAACGGTTCAAGGCATCGCTTGTTTCGTACCGACGCAGGTTGTTCAGTGGAGACCGATGGGGTGGGCAATTGTGCAAAGAAGCTGTTCATAGCATGGATCATGGCGATGTGCCTTTTTAAAAGAGAGGATGTCTGCCTTGATAGCCAGCGCTATCAAGGAGAGCGAGAAATTACGCATCCCCTGGTTGCCTCGCTATAAACGTCTCGCGTCAAATTATGACGTTGTCAGATTCACCTGCTTATGGGGTTCATGGCTCGTGACGGATGCTTCTCCCGACGTCATCAGCCAGCGCATTACATCGGCCAGTGCCACGCTGTGTTGGCGCTCGACCCATCGCACACCCTGCGGGCTGTACTGTTCGACATAGCGACTGAGGATCAGCCGATTCTGGTCGCCAGAGAGATGCAGGCGCGTTTCCCGGCAGAGCAGGGCGTTGGCCCCGCGTCTGCGGACCTGATGTTGCAGAATCAGTGAGCTTGAATCAGAAATCATCGCCCGCTCCCTTTGCGCAATCATCGGCCCGGGGCGACGTCGCCCCCTGCTTGCCCTCCAGCACAAAGGCCGCGCGGTGTTCGGCTACCACATTACGCAACGCGCTGTAGTAGTCCGGCAACTTTTGCAGGCTGTCGGTCAGCGGCAGCAACGACGCGCGTGTATCCACCGTACCGCCTACCAGGCTGATGGTGTCCAGGGTTTGTACGGTATCGCTGTCGCCCAGCGGCGCCACCAGGAAGTTCAAGACCTTGCCCGCCGCATCGCGGCTGTTGCCGGTGCCCAGCAAAGGCAGCTCCACGATCGGGCCGTTGCCAATCCCCCACACGCCAAAGGTCTGGCCGAAGTCGGCGGTGTGACGAGGGATGCCCAGCGGGTCCGACACATCAATCAGCCCGACGATCCCCACGGTGGTATTCACCGCAAAGCGTCCCAGCGTGTTGACCGAGCGCCGAGGGTTGCCTTGCAGCAGGTCGTTGATAAATACCTTGGGTTCGCTGAAGTTGCTGGCAAAGTTATGCACACCCTGCTGGAAAAACTCCGGCAGGTATCGGTAGCCGCGGGCTACAGGCGCCAGGGCGTAGTCATCCACCGCGCGGTTGAAGGCGAAGACGCCCCGGTTGACCGGCTCGGCAGGGTCATACACCGGGTAGGAAACCTCTGCGCAGCGTGTGGTACTCGCCACGTTGGCCGGGCTTGCGCAGCCTGTCAGGTAAGACACGGTCAGCAACAGCACGGCCTGGCGAGCCAGGTGCTGGGGGTACGTCAGCGAACGCATAAGCACAGTCTCCGGAAAAAGGAGGCCGATGCTGGCATTCGAGGCTTGCGCAAAGATGTCTGCTTTATTGCGCCGTTGACGCTTTATTGCACGATTGAAATATATGACGGGCCGCGTCGAATGGTTTTAGATGGCGCATCGACAAGACCAAGTGATGCCCACCGGTGAGCCATCTTTTAATCGTGGACGATGACCTAGAGGTCCTCGCCCTGCTGAAGAAATTCTTCCTGCAACATGGCTACACGGTCGAGACTGCCGCCAATGGCGCAGACCTGTGGACGGCCATGGAGCGTATGCCTGCCGACCTGATCATCCTCGACCTGATGCTGCCGGGGGATAACGGCCTGTTGCTGTGCCAGCGCCTGCGCCAGCAATACGCAACACCCGTGATCATGCTGACCGCCATGGGCGAACTGAGTGATCGCGTGGTGGGCCTGGAAATGGGCGCCGATGACTACCTGAGCAAACCTTTCGACGCCCGTGAACTACTCGCGCGGGTGCGCGCTGTACTGCGTCGGGCGGGTGAAAGCCGGCCGACGTTGGGTGACGCGTCGCGTCCGCTGATTCGCTTCGCCGGTTGGCAACTGGACCTGACGCGCCGGGAGTTGCGCTCGCCGGACCAGGTGATGATCCCGTTGTCGTCCGGAGAGTTCGACCTGCTGCTGGTGTTCGTCGAACACCCTCAGCGCGTGCTGACCCGCGAGCAATTGCTGAACCTGGCGCGGGGCCATAGCCACGACGCGTTTGACCGCAGCATCGACGTGCAGGTCAGCCGCCTGCGACGCAAGCTGGAATTCGACACCAAGCGCCCGGCGATGATACGTACTGTGCGTAACGGCGGTTACCAGTTCACCGTCGCGGTGACCCGCCCATGAGCCGCTTCAAACCCCGGGACACCGTGGCCCGCTGGATTGCCCTGACCATCCTGATTGCGATGCTCACGGCGCTGGCCTTCAACGCGTTGTTCGTGCAACTGGCAGGCGTTTGGGCCAGGCCGCCGTTGGGTGAAACCGGTCTTTTGGAAAAGGTCGCGGTGATCGTGCGGATGATCGAAGCGGCGGAGCCGTCCCAGCGTGCACAACTGACGCAGGCGGTGGGCGATGACAGTTTCAGTGTGAGTTGGTCTTCGACCCGCATGGGCATTGATTTGCCAGTTCTGAAAGACTCGGCTTTTCACTCCGATCAAGTGTTCAAACAGCTGCTCAAGGGGCCGGAGCGGCGGATGGAAGCCTATGAACCGTCCGACTGGCCTGGCCCTGGCGGGCGCTATGCGCTGGTGGTGCAACTGGTGGATGAATCCTGGCTGATGTTCAGCGCACCTTCGCGCAGCTGGGGCCTGGCGGAAGGCCCGCGCAGCCTGGTGGTGCTGATGCTGGTGCTGATTTCCACCGCGTTGGTCACGCTGATTGCCACCCGGCGCCTGGCCCGACCGTTACAGCATTTCACTCAGGGCGTGCGCCGTTTCGGCGCCGACTTTCGTGCGCCGCCCATTGAGCCGGTCGGCCCCCATGAAATTCGCCAGGCGATCCTCGCGTTCAACGGCATGCAGGCGCAGTTGCAGCACTTCATCCAGGACCGCACCCAGATGCTCGCCGCGATTTCCCATGACCTGCGTGCGCCGCTGACCCGCCTGCGCCTGCGGGGTGAATTTATCGAGGATGCCGACCAGCAGCACCGCCTGTTCCGGGATGTCGACGAGATGCAGGCGATGATCAACACCGCGCTGGAATTCTTTCGCGACGATGCGCGTCTGGAACAGGCCACCCAACTGGACCTCGCTGAGTTGCTGCAAACGCTGATTGACGACTACCGCGACCAGTCCATCGACATCACCTTCAATGGCCCGCCACGGCTGGTGTATTTCGGTCGCCCGCTGGGGCTCAAGCGAGTGATGACCAACCTGATGGACAATGCGATCCACTACGGGCGGGCGCCGGAAATCGAACTGCAACAGAGTCCCGGCGTGGTGACGGTGCGGGTACTAGACCGTGGCCCGGGCATCCCGCAGGAGCGGCATGAGCAGGTGTTCCTGCCGTTCTTTCGGCTGGAAGGCTCACGCAATAAAAGTACCGGCGGGGTCGGTTTGGGGCTCTCTACGGCACGGGCGATTGTCCTGGAACACGGTGGAACGCTGACGTTGGAAAGTCGCCCGTGTGGCGGGTTGGCCGCCGTGGTGGTGTTACCGGTTTAGAAGCGTTTGAACAGTCAGAGCAAGCTGCCTCCCAAGCCGCTTAGCGCGCCGCCTTCCTTACGACCTGACGGCTCGTCCTTGGGTGGGGAGGCGGGTTGTACGGGCTGAACGGGTTGAACCGGCTTGGCGGGCTGAAAGGGCTGAATCAGGGATTGGGTGTGAAAAGCGCTACCGACGATCATGGACGTACCTCTCGCTTGATAGGAAATTGGCGTTGCGCATCAACTCCCTCTGAGTGCGTCCTGATCAGTGGCCTTGGCCCGGTCCAACGTTCCGGGCCTTTGGGTTTCCATTTGCTTCGCCGGCTTACTGAGGGGGCGTTTCAGCCGGCTTGGGCACCGTAAATCGAAACTCGCTGCCCCGCCCCAACTCACTTTCAGCCTCGATCCGCCCACCGTGGGCCTGCACGATGCCTTGGGTGATGTACAGCCCCAGGCCGCTGCCGGTGGGATTGTTTTCGGTTTGAGTCCAGTAGCGATCAAACACATGAGGCAACTGATCAGGGGCGATCCCTTCGCCGGAATCACGCACCGAAAACACAATCTCCTCGCCATTGCTCAACGCACTGATGCCGATATTGCCCTGGCGCGGGGTGAACTTGATGGCGTTGCCGATCAGGTTCGACAGCACCTGGAACAGCCGTTCCGGGTCGGCATTGATTCGTAGCCCGGGCTCGGCGTTGAAGGACAAATCGATGCCCTTTTCCATCGCCAGGGGCGCCAGCAGAGAATAGGCTTCCTCGAACATCTGGCTTACGTCCAGGGCCACCGGCTTGACGGTGTAGCGCCCGGCTTCGATCTTCGAGGTGTCGAGCAAATCCTCCAGCAACACATTCATGCGCCCGGCGGCTTGTTGCATGGTGTCGATGGCCGAGGAAATCCTTCGCGAGGTGTGTGGGCCTTCGGAACTGAAGGCTTTTTGCATCATGCCGCAGAGCATCGAGATGACGGTCATCGGGTTGCGCAGGTCGTGGGAGACCACCGCTACCAGTTCATCCCGGGCGCGTACCGCTTGTTGTTCGCGCAGCACCTGGCGGGCCAGGTCGTTTTCCAGGGCCGAGCGGCGCAGGTCGTTGGCGGCGAAGCGATCGCCGTGGCTCCATTTGGTGGAGATGCCAGCCATTTCCACCTTCCAGATTTCAAACGAGGTGCGTGGGCGAAGGCGCAGGCCCGCGTCGGTGCTTTCCAGGTCCAACGGTTTATTCGGGTCGCCGCTCCAGTTGATGTTTTCCTTCACCTCGGGGCGAAACCACAACACGCCGTTGTCCACCGGCTTGGGCAGACTCATGGCCAGCACACCGCTAGCGACGTGCTGATACTCAGCTGCCGGCGGGTACACCGAGGACAGGTTATGGCTGGCAAACACCGGCTGACCCGTCTCTTGCAGCCACTTGTGCAGGGCGCGGATTTGCGCAGGTTCCGGGCAGTTGCCGTAGCGGTGCAGTTGTTTGTCTTCGATGATCGCCACACCGCCTGCCAGGGTCAGGTCCATCAGCAGTTGCGGGCGCTGCGCCAGGCCGTCGAAGACGTTCGCGGGTGAGGCCTGCATGGCCTCGTTGAGCAGGGCCAGGGCCTCGACCTTTTCTTCGCGTTGGCGGCTGAGGTCCAGGGCTTCCATGGCACTGATCTGCAACGACAGCACCTGGCCAATGGTCTGGCATGCGGTGCGCAAGTCATTGGGCACCAGCAGCGGCTGGCGGTTGCCGCAACTGATCAGGCCCCAGAGCTTGTCGCCGGCCATCAGGGAAATGCTCATGGACGACAGCACCCCCATGTTTTTCATGTACTGGCAGTGAATCGGCGACACGCTGCGCAGGGTCGCGAAGCTCAGGTCCAGTGGCTGGCCAGTGTCGGGGCGCAACCTGGGCACCAGCGGCACTGCCTCATAGTCGGCATTGGGGATGATCCGCAGCCAGTTGGTGCGGTACAACTCCCGGGCTTGTTCGGGGATGTCGGAAGCCGGGAAGAACAGGCCGTTGAACAGCTCCATGGACGGGGCTGACGCTTCGGCGATCACCTGGCCGTGGCCTTCCTCTTCGAAGCGATAAATCAGCACGCGGTCGTAGCCGGTCATGGCCTGGATTTCGTTGACGCTGATTTCATACAAGGCTTGCAGGGTTTTCGCCGCCTGCAGGCGTTGCAGCATCTTGCCCAGGTTGCTGGTCCGGCCATTGAACGCCCGCGGCTGGAAATCCTTGAGCCGTGGCTCGAACTCCAGTACGAGCACATCCTGATGGCGGTGCAGCAGCCCTTCGAACTCGGCGCCGTTGAGGGTCATGTGCAGCGGTGGGGCGTCGAAAAAGCTGTTTTGCGTGACCGTGGCCCGCACGGCTTCGGCATGTTCAATGCCGATCAAGGTGTGCAGCGGCTGGCCCAGCAGGGATTCCGGTGAGTGGTTGAACAGCTCGGCCACGTTGGCGCTGACCTGCACGATATGCAGCTCAGGCTCGGACAAGGTCAGCAGCGCGCCATGAGGCTGGATAGCGCCCGGGAAGCGGATGGGTTCGTCGGCACAGTTGGCAAGCAATTCTTCAAAATCGTCGGGTTTCATAGCAGTACCTCCTGGCTGTCGAGCCATTGCTCAAAGCAGCTGAATGTTGAACGGGCCGCGTTTACGGCGCGCAGTTTGGCGTGCGCGTCGAGGGGCACATGGCTCAGGTAATCGAGAAAGTCTTTCCAGCGCCGGCCGGTTTCAGCGCCATACACATTGAGAAACGCGCCGCCATTGTCGGCACCCAGTCCCAGGCGCCGGGCCATCTCCCGGCGCAGGATCTGCCCGCCCAGAGTGGCGCCTTCCACCACGTAAAGCGCGCCGAGGCAGGCTGCGGGTGTGTCCAGGGGCGGCAGCGAGGAGCAGAGGGGGAGCGAAGCGATGGCTTGGTCGTCCAGGCCCAGAGCGTGGAGATCCATCAGCAAGGTTGGCGTCTTCACACGCAGCACCTGATCAAATCCCGCAGGGATCAATCCGCTGTCGTTCAGCGTTGCTTCCAGAGGTTTGTAGAACCCGTAGTAGGCCTGGAGCAGGCGTCGGTAGCCGTCGTGATCCAGCTGCGGAGAGAAAAACGGCAAGCGCTTTTCCAGGGCGACGTGCAGTAACGCAGTACCCGAGCGCAGGGCTTCAAGTACAGGTGGCGCACCAACGTCATGGGCCTGTGAATGCATTCAGTAAACTCGAACTGGGGGCCTGCTGGCCATGTAGGGTTGCCTAATAACTGACCGCAGGAACTGCCGCGAAGTTCGGGTTAGCTGATATCGCGATGCTATCAATGCATGGGCGGAACCTGTACCAGGGCCGACTGCACGCAATCGAGCAGGCGCTGGGTGGTCCATGGCTTGGGTAAGAACCGCACGGTGCAACCCAACTGCGAAGCTATTTTGGTGTTGCCCGAAGTCAGTACCACTGGCAGCGTCGGCCAGCGATGGGCGACTACCTTGCTCAAATCGTAGCCATTGAGCAAGCCCGGCATCTGGATATCGCTGACAATCAAGTCTACCGGATCACTGGCCCGCTCCAGAAAAATCATCCCTTCGTCTGCGGACGGGAACGACGTCACCACCGCGCCGAAGTCCTCCAGTACATTCACCATCAACGAGCGAATGATTTCGTCGTCTTCCAGCACCAATATCGATGGCTGAGCCATGATCCTTACTCCACCATCCGGGTTAAGTAAGGTGGAGTGGGGCGCCGTTGATTAGGTTCGATTGGATGTGTTTTATGCGATGGGTGGTCATTGGGTTGTCTTGGAGTTGCGCCAGTTGCGGGCCGTCACCTTGACCACGTTTTGCGATGTGCCCTGGAATGCCCCGTTCTACCAGCGGCTGGGATTTCAGCAAGAGCACTCGCTGGCGCCGGACCATCGTATGGCAGAGGCTCTGCGTGAGGAGTATCGTCACGGTTTTGCGCCGGGCAGTCGCTGTGCCATGTCATGGCAGGTCGTAGCGCGTTAAGTAAAGGCACCCCAAGGATTCTCATGTTTATCCGTAACCCTCTCGTCCCCGAACTCATCGTGACGGCCCTCACGAGCAGCCTCGACTTCTGGGTCACCCAGTTGGGATTCGACATCGCCTATCAGCGTCCTGAAGAAGGCTTTGCTTACCTCGACCTGCAAGGCGCGCAAATCATGCTGGAGCAATACGACCCGGATGCCGGCCAGTGGCTGACCGCTCCCCTGGAAAAACCCTTGGGACGAGGCATCAACCTGCAAATCGATGTGCCTGCCGTGGCGCCTGTTCTGCAGCGTCTGGCTGCCATCGGCTGGCCGCTGTTCCGCGACGTTGAGGACGCCTGGTACCGGGCGGGTGAGGTGGAAGCGGGGCAGCGGCAGTTCATCGTGCAAGACCCGGACGGCTATCTGGTGCGTCTGGTGCAGCGGTTGGGCGAACGACCTGTGGGGAGTCATTCATGAAATACGCCGCTTTACTGGCCATTGCCTTCATCGGTGGGGCTTTCAGTCTTCAGGCTGTTGCAGAAGGCGATGCCGAAGCCGGTGGAAAACTGTTCAGCAAGACCTGCGGCGGTTGCCATAGCATCGGCGAAAATGCCCGGGGCGGTTTCGGGCCGCAACTCAACGGCATCATTGGTCGACCGGCTGGCACCACCACTGACTATCAGTATTCAGATGCGATGAAGAATTCAGGCGTGGTCTGGACGCGGGACAAGCTGGCCGCCTATATCGAGGCGCCGAAAAAGGTGGTGAGTGGCACCCGGATGATTTTCTGGGGGATCAGTGATCAGGAGAAGATCGACAACTTGCTGGCGTACCTTGCGACATTTCAGGCGCAATAAACAACGATCCCGAGACAAGGGTTTCACCCCATGGACGCACCGCGTATCCGGGCGCTTGCCCTTTGCATCTTTCACCGCAACGGTCGAATTCTGGTTCACGAATTCCAGGATGCGGTGAAACAGCAGACAGTCTTTCGCCCCATCGGTGGTGGCATCGAATTCGGTGAACACAGCGCCGAGGCCATCGTGCGAGAAGTCCAGGAGGAACTGGCGCAGCCGATTCACAGCCTGCGCCTGCTCGGCACGCTTGAAAGTATCTTCACCTACGACGGCCACCCCGGGCACGAGATCGTCCAGGTCTACGATGGCCAATTTGAGGACCAGAGCCTGTACGAGCAACCGTACCTCGACGGTGCCGAAAGCCACGGTTTTGCGTTCACGGTGAGTTGGAAGGACAGCTCAAGCTTTACTGCGCAGTCGCCACTGGTGCCGGAAGGGCTTTACGCGCTGCTCAAAGGCGCCGCGCTACTGGATTGACGGCACGCATCCCGATAATGTCTCGGGGCCTTTCCTGTTACTCGCTTGAAGGCATTGCTGAACGCGCTTTCAGACCCGTACCCCAACGACAGCGCTAACACGCCCACTGACAGATTCCCCTCGCGCAACGTTCGTTGCGCAAGGCGCATGCGCCACTCGGTCAGGTACGCCAGCGGTGGCACCCCGGCAACGCTCTTGAAGTATTGCGAAAAGGTAGTGCGCGACATCGCAGCCGCCGCAGCCAATTCTTCCAGCGTCCAGGCACTCCCCGGCTCGCTGTGCATCAAGCGCAGCGCGGGGGCCAGGCGCTTGTCGCTGACCGTGCGCAGCCAGCCTTCGGGTAATACGCCCGAGGTCTCGACGTAGGCCCGCAGGATCTGGATAAACATCAACTGCGCCAGTTGCGCCGATGCCAGACTCGCCCCGAGCAAATTGGCTTGCCCCTCATGTGCCAACTGGCCGAGTAGCCATTGCACGATCGCCGCCTGCGGCGCCGTGGCCCGCACATGGATCAGGGGAGGCAGTGCGTTGGCCAGCAGTCCGCCACTTTCCGGATCCAGTTGCACGTAGCCGCCTATTTGCACACAGCCCTGGCCGTCACCGATTTGCGGGAAGCGGCCGGCGTCAGCGAATAATTGCCGCGCTTCCAAAGGCGTGACCGACACATCGCCCGCAAGCACAAACGCGCGTTGTGCACACAGCAGGAACACATCGCCCGCCTCAATCAACACCGGCGCAGCCTCGCCATCCAGGCACAGCCAGCACTGCCCCTTCACCACCCCGAAAAACTTGATCTTGTCCGGCGCCGGAAAACGCAGGGCCCAGGCGCCGCCCGCGCTGAAGCCGCCGGTCATCACCGACTGAGCATTCACGAAGGTGAGAATCTCGGAAAACGGGTCGCTGTGCATATCCGTACTTTTGCGCAGGTAAACGGGATGTTTGAGTATTCAGAGTACGGCTTTCCGGGCGTAGCGTGTTAACCACACGTCTAATGGAGGCTCTGTCATGCCCACAGCACAAACACCGATCCATAGCGGCTATGGAGCGGCAACCACTGCTGCCGAACTAATCCGAGGCGTTGATCTCTCGGGCAAGGTGGCGATTGTCACGGGTGGCTACTCGGGAATTGGCTTGGTCACCGCCCGTACCCTGGCCGCCGCTGGCGCACACGTGATCGTCCCGGCGCGTGACTTGGTCAAGGCACGCGCCGCACTCCAACCTTATCCACAGCTGCAACTTGAACCCCTCGACCTGATGGACGCCCACTCCATCGAGCAGTTTGCCGAGCGCTTTCTGGCGACTGGCCGCCCGCTGCACCTGCTGATCAACAACGCGGGCATCATGGCGCCGCCGCTGAGTCGTAACGCCCAGGGCTACGAGTCCCAGTTCGCCACCAATCATCTCGGGCATTTCTTGCTTACCCAGCGTCTGTGGCCGGCCTTGCAACGCGCCGAAGGCGCGCGGGTGGTGGCGCTGTCCTCACGGGGACACGTGCACGGTGCCGTCGACTTTGACGACTGGAACTTCGAGCGCCAAACCTACGATCAATGGAAGGCTTACGGTCAGTCCAAGACCGCCAATGCACTGTTCGCCGTGCATTTGGACACCCTCGGTGCGGCCAGCGGGGTGAGGGCGTTTGCGGTTCATCCTGGCGGAATCATTACCGACCTGGTGCGGCATATGAAGGCTGAAATCCTGCAGGCTTCGGGCTATGTAGACGAGCACGGGAAACCGGTGATCGACCCTGAGCGAAACATGAAAACCCCGGAGCAAGGTGCGGCCACCAGTGTGTGGTGTGCGGTGAGCGGGCAGTTGGCGGGAATGGGTGGGGTTTATTGTGAAAACTGTGATGTGGCGGTTGCGATGAGTGCGGAATCGGAAGAACAGCTGGGTGTCAGGCCGTGGGCAGTGGATGCGGGGTTGGCACAGCAGTTGTGGACACTCAGCGAAGAGCTTGTCGCAGGACGGTAGGCCGCGGTGTGGGGTCAGCGCACTGACCCCATCGGCCCATCAAGAACCCTGCGGTGTCTCCCCGCGCGCCAAACGCGCATTGATGTCTTCGATCACCGCCGGCAATTCGACGATGGTGTCGATCAGGTAATGCGGCCGAGAGCACTCGAACATCTGTGTAATACGCGCGCGCTCCAGCGCCAGCTCAGCAGCGGGCAGTGCCTTGTATTGCTCGTAGGTCAAACCCAGTGCATTGCCCGAACAGGTCAACGCGACCGTCCACATGCCTGCGCTGCGGCCTTCCAGAATCCCCGGCCAGGTGTCGTCGACTTTCACGCACGCGGCCACATCACTGATGCCCAAGGCAATCACGTTGGCCAACGCCTGCGCCGGATGCGGGCGCCCGTTGGGCACTTCGTCGGTCGCCACCACGTGGTCGGCGACGTAGCCATTCTGCCGCGCCAGCTCCACCACCTTGGCCATCACCACCGCCGGGTAGCCGGAGCAGGAGCCGATCTTCAACCCCTGTTCGCGCAGGTTTTTGATCGCCTCAAGAGCCCCGGGAATGACCGCCGAATGCAGCGCGATTTTTTCGATCTGCAACGGCATGAAGCGTTCATACAGTGCGGTGACATCGTCGTCGGTGGGCAAGCGATCAAACACCGCCCGATAACGCTCGGCAATCTGCGGCTGGTTGCACAAGGTGCGGATGTGATCCCACTTGCCCATGCCCATCGGGCCGCGCGCTTCCTCCAGGGAAACGGCGACGCCGAACTCGCCGAACGCCTCGACAAAAATCTGCGTGGGGGCGAAGGAGCCGAAGTCGACGACGGTGCCGGCCCAATCCAGGACCACGGCTTGCAGCTTGGAAGGTTGTTGGTAGTGCATGGCAAGTCTCCATTTTCAGGTGTGAGCAGGCCGTCCCTCTGTCGAAGAAGAGGTAAGCGCCTGGTGCGGGTTTAAACGGGTAAGGCGATCAGGTCACCGGGATCGGGCTGGCCTCGAACAACTCCGCGATCATCGGTCGGTTGCGCCGGATCCCCAGGCAACACAGGTGGTAGTCGATGAAAAACGGGTGGTCGACGAAGGTGATCGGCGTGGTGCCCGGGGTTTCGGCGTATTCCACGGCGGACACAAAACCGATGCCGATACCTTTGGTGATCGCGTGCACGATGGCTTCGCGACTGTTCAACTGCATCACGCAGTTCACGGCGACGCCCTGACGCTTGCAGCTTTCTTCCACCAGTTGCCGGGTGCGGGAGCTTTTCTCGCGCATCACCCACTTTTCGCGGCTGATCTGCTCCACATGCACCTCTTTCTGTTGGGCCCATGGATGGTCATCGCGTACTACTGCAATGATCGGATAGCGCCGGTAAAGCTGGGTATCGAAGCGCTGGTCGAACTCCGAAAGGGCCAGGATCGCCACGTCGATATCGAAGTTGAAGAGTCGGTCCAGGGTTTCCTTTTCCGGGGAAAACGAGGTTTCCAGTTCGATGTCCGGGTGGCGCTGCATCAGCTCGTAGGTCAGGTTCATCGCGATCGGCGGCGACACCGCGCCCAGGCGCAGCAGCCCGGTCTTGCGCTGCTTGAAACTCTGCAACAGTTGCATGGCTTCATCCTCCTGGCCGAACAGCCCCTGGGTGATTCCATAGAGGGCGTGCCCGGCCGCGCTCATCTCGATAAACCGCCCGCGACGGTGGAACAGCTCCACCGAGAACTGCTTCTCCAGCCCATTGACCTGCTCGCTGACGGTCGGCTGGCCGACGCTCAGGTACTCGGCGGCGAGGGTGAAACTGCCGGTCTTCGCCACCGCATGAAACGAGCGCAGCCACTTGTGGTACTGGTACATAACGAGTCCTGTTCCTGAGGTCCGCCGGGCCGGTCATCAACGTCGGATAAACAACGCCACCGCCGCGCTGCACAGGCAGGCCGAGGTCACGACGATGAAGATCAGCGAGGTGTTGCCGGTACTGTCGAGCATACTGCCGATCAGCGGTTCCGCCAGGCCGGCGAACAGATAGGATGAGAAGTTCATCACGCCGGTGGCCGTACCCGCACGCTTGGCTCCCACCAGGTCCGGGCACAGCGCCCAGAAACTCGACGCCGGACCGTATACAAAGAACCCGCAGAGGAACAACGCCACCAGGCCGATTGCGCTGTGGGGCGGCAGGCTCCACATCCACAGGCTGGTGGCGGCGCCGAGGAACATGTAGAGCATGATCGCCAGGTAGCGTTTGGAGCCGAACAGCTTGTCCGAGACCCAGCCATTGCTCAGGGCGCCGATGGCCATGCCCACCGGCAGGGCCACGGTGATCCACTTGGGGTCGATCATGCTGTCGCCGCTTTTCCAGTTGGCGCCCAGGAAGTGCACCGGCACCCAGACGATCAGGCCGTAGCGGGCGGCATTCTGGAAGCCCAGGGAGAGGGCAGCGATGATCAGCCGCGGATTTTTCAGCACGGCCTTGTAGCGTTGCGCCGAGGTTTCGACTTCGCCGTGGGCCACTTCATGATTCTTGTCTTCGGCATTCGCCACGCCGGTATCGGCCAGGGGCTCGAAGCCCATGTCTTGGGGCCGCTCGCGGGCCACCAGGTAGAAAATGATGCCGCCCGCCAACATCAACAGCACCGGCAGGCGGAAGATCCAGCGCCATTCCAGTTGGAACACTTCCAGCACCACGATGGAGGTGACGTACGACAGGACCGAGGCGCACCCGGCGGCGAACACATAAAAGCCATACACCTTGCCGCGCTCGCCGGCGCTCCACCAATTGGAAATCAGCCGGCTGCCGGGCGCCCAACCGAGGGCCTGGAAGTAACCGTTGATGCCCCACGGCAGGATCAACCCGGCAAAGCCGCTGGCGAAACTGGTGACCCAGTTGGCCCCGCAGGACAGCACCGCGCCGAGGGTCATGATGCGGCGCCCGCCGAACTTGTCGGCGAGGTTGCCGTTGATGGCCTGGCCAATCGCGTAGGCCCAGAGCATCGCGGCCGAGGCCCAGCCGAGGGTTTCCTTGGTCAGGCCGAACTCGGCCTGGATCCCGGGGATGGCAAAACCAAAGGTCTGGCGGCCGGTGTAGAAAAACAGATAACAAAACATCGCTGCCAGCAGCATGCGCCACTGGGTAAAGCGGAACGATGAAGTACGGACGGCAGGAACAGGCAGCACGTGTGCACGATTCATGATGTTTTCCTTATTGTTATTCGCCCCGGCGACCGCAGCCGCCGGGGGGCACTCTTGATAGGTGCAACAGGAAACGACCGAATTACGATGAGTCTAGGCCGCTTGCGCGCCGATGAAATTCTTGCCGCGTGCGCCTTGCAGGGCGAAGCGGATCATCGCCTCGGCCTCGCTGGCATTCACGCCGTAGTCGGCAAACTCGGTCTTCACGTCCAGGCTGTGGAGGAAGTCGCGCAATTGCGTCTGGGCCTGGAGCAGGTCGGTGCCGAATATGCGTTGCAGGGTGCGGTCACGCGCGGCGTCGTGCCCCCATGCCAGGCCCAGCACCAGCGGCAAGGTGAAGGAACAGGCGATGCCGTGGGGCAGGCCGTGGTGCAGGGTCATCTCGTAGGAGATGGAGTGGGCGAGGGCGGTCTTGGTGTTGGAAAAGGCCAGGCCAGCTTTCAATGCCGCCAGCGCCATCCGTGAGCGCAGCTCCTGGTTGCCGAGGTCGCGCCGCAAGCGCGGCAGGCATTCCAGGATGTCTTCGATGGCGGAGACGGCGAAGGTGTCCGAGATCGGATTGGCGTTGATATTCCAGATCGATTCCAGCGCATGGGACAAGGCATCCAGCCCGGTGGACACCGTGACTCCGGCCGGCACCGTCAACATCAACTGCGGGTCAATGATCGCCACTTTTGGCCAAGTACAGTCCAGGTGCAGCGAATACTTCTTGAGGCTGGCGGAATCCCAGATGGTCGCCCATGGCGTGACTTCGCTGCCGGTGCCGGCCGTAGTCGGTGCGGCAATCAGTTGCTTGTGACGCGCCGGTACGAAAGGTTTTCCGGTGGACAGTAACGCCAGCAACTCGTCGAAATCCCCCGATTCGGTGCCGACGATCAAGGCCTTGGCCGTATCAATGGCGCTGCCCCCGCCGACGGCGACCACCACCTGGCAGTCACCGGCCTGCTGCCAGAAGCGCTCGTAGGTGTCGCGCAGTTGAGCCACGTCGGGGTTGGGCTGCACGTCTTCGATCACGTACACCAGGCGGTCACCCAGCAGGGCCTGGATGCGGTCGACCAGACCGAGCTCGCGGGCTTCGGGGAAGGTGACAAGGGCGACGCTCTGGCCTTCGGTGAGGGTGGCGAGTGCTTGCAGGCAGCCCCAGCCGAAGCGGGTGTCTACCGGGTTGTGGAAGCGGGCAGTCATGGCGGGTTCCTGGTTTTTGTTATTGGAAGTGCCGCCATAGTCGGGGAGGGTGAAGTGGACCTCAAATCGATAGATTGGGGTGATGGATTGGCTGGGCCGATAGTAAAGCCCAGCCGCCAAGTGCTTTCAGCGAACGTTCCGGAACAACATCAAGCGCGCACTCTCATGCAGCCCCCGAGTCAGTCCCAGCAAGCGCTGAAACTCTTCCGGGTATTCCTGGGCCACATCTTCCCTCGGTGTTTGCGACGCCAGGTCATGCAGGGTAGGCGAGCTGCCGTCATGTTCCATTTGCAGCAGGAAGTCTTTAGTCACGCCACCGATCAGCGGGAAGGTGCCCTCGCGCAATACCAGCGGCACCACCCGCTCGCCTTCCGGCGCAGGCTGCTGGATGTCGCGGCCCATCGCGCCATTGCGGAACGCAATGCCCGCCATGCCGGCGACGGTCGGCAGCAGGTCTGCCAGGCCGACGGCTTCTTCGATCACCCGGGGTTGCAGGCCGGGGGCGTGGATCATCATTGGCACGTTGTTGCTTTCCAGGCCAAGCTGCTCGAATGCCGGCGCCATGTGTGGGATCTGGCTGATGCGGGTGTTGTGGTCGCCAAAGAACACGAAGATGGTGTTGTCGTAGTAACCGCCGGCCTTGGCGATTTCCATCAGGCGGCCGATGTTGAAGTCCAGCAGGCGTACGGCGTTGTATTGCTCGACGCTGCGACTGCCTGCGGCCTGGACTTGCTCCACGGTCAGGTCGTGCACCTTGAAGCCGTCGTTGGTCTTGGGGATGGTGAACGGGCGGTGGTTGCCGGAGGTTTGCAGGTAGGCGAAGAACGGCTGGTCCTTGGGGATGGCGCGCAGCAGTTCATCGCCTTCCTTGAACAGGTCCAGGTCGGAAATGCCCCACACATCCACCCGTGGCGAGCGCCAATGGCTTTCGTCATAGAGCTTCACGCTGTCGATGCTCTGGCGGATCAGCGCGTTGATATTCGCCCAGCCGGCATTGCCGCCGATCATGTAGAGCTTCTGATAATCCTCGAACGCATTGATCACGGTGTGTTGTCGGGTGATCAGCGGGTTGCGGGTTGCCGTCTCCTGGCGGGTGACGTCGGGTACGCCGGTGATGCTCGCCCACACGGTTTTGGCGGTGCCGGTGACGGGCACGTAGAAGTGTTTGAAGAACCAGCTTTCCTTCGCCAGTTTGTCGAGGTTCGGCGTGGGGTTCAGCGGGTTGCCGTAGGCGCCCACAGCGCTGGTACCGAGGGATTCGAGCATCACGAAAATCACGTTCGGCGGGCTTTCGCCCTTGAGCCGATAAGGTTGCACGGCTTGTTCGCGGACGAAGCTCAATTGCTCGGGATCGGGTTGGCTGACCCCCAGATAACGCGCAACTTCCGGGTAATGCTCGCGCACCCGCGCCTCGTCGAATTGCGACTGGCCGACCTTGAGGGTGTCGTATAAAAACAGCACCGGATTAAGGCCTACGGCAGCGATCTGGTTGTTGCCGGAAAAGAACGCATCGCTCCAGCGCAGGGGCACCGGGTTTTCGAGGTTGAGGTTGGCGACGCGGCCGAGCAGGGCCAGCAACACCGCGATCACGCCAACGGTGGCCACGGATGCAATGGTCAGCTTGCCGATGGGTTTTCGTTCGCCATCCAGGGTGATGCGTTCAAGGCGAACCAGGGCGTAGGTCCACAGGCCGACCGCGGTAAGCCAGCTCAAGGTTATCCACAGCACCGGGTAGGTTTCCCACACCATCTGCTGGGAAATCTGCGCGTCTTCCAGATAACGCAGCACCGTGGCGTTGATGCGCACACCGAGGTAGGCGTAGTGGCCGAAGTCGATGATGTACACCAGCCCGACGATGCTCAGCGCTAGCAGCAGATAACCCCGTGCCAGCCAGCGCAGGGCGGGGACGGTCAGCAGGTTCCAGCGTGGCAGCCAGGCGAGCAGGGCCAGGGGCAGCAGGATCAGCACCGCCAGGCGCAGGTCGAAACGCAGGCCTATCCCGAAGGTTTCCAGCAGTGCAGTTTCCCTGAGATCGACCCCGGAAAATCCCAATACAAATAGCAGCCGCAGTGCCGCCAGCAACGCAAATACCAAGCCGATCGCGCCCACGCCGTAGCGCAGGCGGCGCGAGTACAACCATCCCATCATTGACCTCTGTGCAGTTTTAAAAGAGGGCGCCAGGCAGCCATCGCCAGCATCCACAACCCGGCCACCAGGCAGTAGCCCGTCAGCAGTGGGTCGATCAGGTAGTCCCAGTAGTTTTCCGAGGCCTTGAGCCGAAGTGCAAACGCCAGGGTGCCCGCCGCGAGCATCCACACCGCCAACGTATTACGCAGCCAGAGCATCAACAGCGCCGTCACGCCGATCAGTACAATCATCGGCCGAGGGTTGAAACCCCAGCGGTAGGGATCGAAATAGGTCAGGCCCATCGTTGCGGGGTACAGCACCAGGCTCAGGGCGCCAAACAGCAGCAATACCTGGACCTTCTGCGGGCGCTGGAGCGGCTGCACCACGCCCAAACGGCACAGGCTGACCCACGCCAACAACACCAGGGTGCTGATGGCCAGGTCGTCGGTGAAGCTGCGCACATACGCCGCCAGCGGCAGCTCGTTGACCGGGATAAAACTCACCACCACCAACACCGGCAGCAACCACGGCCGCCAGGGCGTCGTTACGCGCAGCAGGCTCAGCAATACAAAACCCAACAGCACAAAACTCAAATGCGCTTGCCATACAGAAACCATCACAGGCGCTCCGACAGCCAGGCTTCATTGAAGCTGACATGTTTGATAAAGGTGTTATTCCACGAGTACACCAGGTGGTACATGCCGTCCGGGCTGCGGCTGAAGTACGGGTACTCGTATTCGAAATCGCAGCCACGGGGCTTGCACACCCGGTAATCCAGGCTGCTGAGGAAACGTTGCTCCAGCGGCAGGCGCAGGGCACCGCTGGAGGCGCGGAAGCCTTCACCGATGATTTCCTTGTAGGCCTCGGGAGAGAACGGTTGGCCCAATGGGTCGGGGGATTGGTCCAGTTCCACCACGGTGCGCCACTGGTTGAGCTTGGCATCGGTGCCGTACAGGCTCAGCTTGAAGCGGCCGTCCTGCAGGTCGTTGAGGGCCACCAGCAAGCCGTCGCCTTCAGTGCTGACGGCTGCCAACGAGGAATTGGGGTTGGACGGCTCCAGTGGGTAGGGCTCGCTCCAGGTTTGGCCCGCGTCTTCGGTGCGGCTGGCGAGGACCTTGTGATAGGTCTCGCCGGCGTAACGCAGCATGGCGATGGCGCGCTGGCCGTCCTGGGGGACGATGGTCGGTTGCAGCGAATTCTTCCCGCGGCTGATCCGGAATTTGTCGACCACCGCACCGTCGGGGCTCAAGTACAGGTACTCGGCGAATTTGCCCATGAACTCGTGGTACACCGGCAGGCCGATGGAACCGTCGGCGTGAAATACCGGCGCGGCGCGCACCAGCGTGCTGATGTTGAAAAACGGTGAAGTGACCAATTGCCGAGGTGCAGACCAGTGGGTGCCGAGATCGTCCGAGACCATCACGTTGATCGCACTGGTGGCCCAGCCGCCTACCGATACCGAGACGTAGAACATCCACAGGCGATTGTCCGGCGCCAGGGCGATCACCGGGTTGCCCAGCTTGCGGATGTACCGCTGGGTGCCGTCGCGGGTGCTTTCCCGGGTGGCGAGTACTTGCTCCGGGCCCCATTCGGCGCTTTTGGCGTCAAAGCGCGCGGTGCGCACCTGCACATCGGCGGCACCTTCGCGGGAACCGGCAAACCATACGGCCATCAGGTCGCCGCCGGGCAGCGCAGTGAGCGAGGAGGAGTGCACAAAGTCATTGAGCTGCGAGGAGACAAAGCGGCTGCTGTATTGCGGGGTGGCCGCGGCTGGCGAGTTGTCCTTGGGGGCTTGAGCAAACGGCGACAGCACGTGGGGCGGATGGCTTTGCCAGGCGGCGGCAAATACCGCTAACAGACTGCAGATCATTAGAAACGGGCGCATAGAGAACCTGTCGGGGAAAAGGATTACTGCGCACGGTCATCCGGCAGGCGCCTCCTGCGGCCGGTGAGCATGGATAAAGGCAGGTTGTCCCGCACCTGGATACTTTCAAACACCGCCGCCAGCACATGCACGCCCACCAGGCCGGCCAATACATTGGCGGCGGTTTCGTGCAACAGCAGCGGCCAATCGGCGCCCCACAGGGCGTCGATTTCCTGCATCAAAAAGCCGCTGACACCGAGGGTCAGCAGCGCCAGCAACATCAGGATCATCACCAGCGCGCCGATGGGCGAATGGCCCAGGCGATGCTGTGGTCGGCGGTTGAGCAGTGAACGTGCATGGCCCTTGAGCCGTTCCAGCGTCGGCCAGAAGTCCGACCAGCGCGCGCTGCGCGGTCCGACAAATCCCCACACCAACCGCACCAGCAACCAGGCCATGGCGTAATAACCCAGCCATACATGCCAGTCGTCGCCTGCTTCGTTGAAGAAGTAATTGGCCACAAAGACGCCGGCGATGGAGAGGTGAAACACCCTCACCACCGGGTCCCAGAGGCGCAGGGAGGTGGCTGGCATCAGCCCTTGATCTCAGTCTTCACGGCCTTGCCGGTGACTGGATCGTGGTAGATCTCGACCTTGCGCTTGTCCTTGTCAAAGCCGTAGATCTCGTAGCAGTTGCCATCGGTGACCTTGAATTTGCTGATCTCGTAGCCTTGGGCTTTCAGTTGCTCCTGAAAAACCTTCTGGTCCTGCCATTGCGAGCGCTCGGCAGTGGTGCATTGCGGGCCGGCGATGGCCATGGGGCTGGCGATAATCAGCGACAGCAAGAGAATTTTACGCATGGAAACGCTCTCAGCAGATGTGGGAGATTTCACTGTGCTAAACCAACCTTAGCGAAAGCTTAGTTGGCAACGGCCCGTAACATCTTTCCCAAAATGGCCCCGGCCGTTACGCGGCATCATGCGGCCGTTTCCTACAGAGAATCAGTTATGCGCCTGCTCCTTGTCGAAGATGATCGTGCCCTTGGCCAAGGGATCCGTGTAGCCCTGGGCGCCGAAGGCTACACCCTGGACTGGCTGCAGGATGGCGTCAGCGCCTTGCACGCGCTGCGCACCGAAAGCTTCGACTTGCTGCTGCTTGACCTGGGCTTGCCACGCCTCGACGGCCTGACCCTCCTGCAAACCCTGCGTGCCGAGCAATACGACCTGCCGGTGCTGATCCTCACCGCCCGCGACGGCACCGCCGAGCGCATCGCCGGCCTGGACGCCGGCGCCGACGACTACCTGGTCAAACCCTTCGACGTCGAAGAATTCAAGGCCCGTGTGCGCGCTCTGTTGCGCCGCAGCCTGGGCCGGGCGCAGCCACTGCTGGAGCATGCGGGCGTGAGCCTGGACCCGGCGACCCAACAGGTCAGCTATCAAGGCGAGGATGTTGTGGTCACGCCGATGGAATACCAACTGCTTCATCAACTGATGGTGCGCCCCGGCAAAGTCGTCACCCGTGAACGTCTGTCCCGCGCGCTGTACGGCTGGCAGGACCGCGTCGAAAGCAACACCCTCGAAGTCCTTATCCACAACCTGCGCAAAAAACTCTCCACCGAACTGATCCGCACCGTGCGTGGCGTTGGCTACGTGGTGGAACTCAAGCCATGAACTCGGTCCGCGCGCGCATCCTCATCCCGGTGCTGGTGCTGATCCTGCTGGGTGATGGCCTGATCAGCTGGCTCGTTCTGCGGGACAGCCACCACGAAATCGAAGAAGTCTACGACGCCCAACTCGCCCAGAGTGCCCGTTTGCTGCAAGGCGTACTGCGCCAGCGCGACCCCGGCGATGCCGACTGGGAGCGCCTCTACCAGGCCTTCGACCAGGCCATGAGCCGCGTCGGCGAAGACGGCGCCGCGCACCCTTATGAAACCCGCCTGACCTTCCAGGTATGGCGCGCCGACGGCCAACTGCTGGTGCGCTCCACCGACGCCCCGATCCTCAACACACCGCCCACCACCCTCGGGCCGCATGACCTGATGGAAAACGGCAACGACTGGTGCGCGTTCATGCTCGCCGACATGCAACAAGGCCTGCTGATCTGGGTGGGCGAACGCGACGACATTCGCCAGGACGTGATCCAGCGCATCATCCGCCACACCCTCTGGCCCATCCTGATTGGCGTACCGCTGCTGGCACTGTTGATCTGGCTGACCATCGGCTGGGGCCTCAAACCCCTGCGCGCCATGGCCCAGGCGATTCGCGGGCGAGATAGCGAGACATTGCGGCCGCTGCAACTTGAACCGTTGCCGGCGGACCTGGAACCGATGCAAACCGCGCTGAACCGCCTGCTGGTGCAAGTGGACGACCTGCTGGAGCGCGAGCGACGGTTTATTGCGGATGCGGCCCATGAGTTGCGCACGCCGTTGGCGATATTGAGCATTCATGCGCAGAACGCCCAGAGCGCGGGCACCGAGGAAGAGCGGCGAGAGGCATTGGGCTTTCTGGTCAATGGCGTGGACCGCGCGACGCGGATTGGCAGCCAGCTGCTGACCATGGCGCGGATCGAGCCGCAGTTGAACAACACCGTTCGCCTGCGTATTTCGTTGACGGAGTTGGTACGCGAAGAACTTGCGGAACTGACGCCCCTGGCGATGGAGAAGGGCGTTGAACTGGTTCTGGAAGGGGATGAGGAAGGCTGGATTGAAACGGATCCGGTGGCGTTGGCGATTGCCTTGCAGAACCTGGTGACCAATGCGCTGAATTTCTCGCCGGCGGGGAGTGAAGTGCGGGTGGTGGTACGGGGTTCGGATTCGGGAGTGGTGCGGCTGTGTGTGGAGGATGCAGGGCCGGGGATTGATGAAGAGGAGATCGGGCGGTTGTTCGAGCGGTTTTATAGTCGCGGGAATGCGAATGGAGCGGGGTTGGGGCTGGCGATTGTGCAGATGATCGTGGGGAAGATTGGGGGGCGGTTGGAGTTGTATAACCGGGAGGTGGGTGGGTTGTGTGCGCGGTTGAGTTTTAGCGCCTGCGTGCTGAAACCGGTGGGAATACCACACCGTTGAAGGTGTGGGTGCAGCAGTTACAAAACGGCTTCATGAACGCGGGTGTCAATTGCGGGTTAACCTTTTGTAGCAAGCCCGCCTCGTCGACGTATAAGCCGCTGTAATAGGTGGACTCGCCGATTCGCACGTACTCGTTTTTGTCGCTTTCACACACGGCAACCATCCAGAACACAGGTTCCGGGCGATCCAGGCGGGCATTGGCCTCGCTGAAAACTTCATCCCACCGATGACCGACCTTGGACAGGAGAAACCGGAATAATGGTGTGTAATCGAAGCCGTGCCGGTGATGGCTGTGCATCGAGCCACGGCTTAGGGTGGAGTTCTTTTCGCTTTTGCTATGGCGTTGTTGCCTATAGGTGCGGCAACTTCCGTGATGCACGTTGTACGTGCGGGTGTTGACTGAGCGATAGAGAGGGGGCTTTTTCATTGGGTTCCTTTATGACCTCTCGAAGGCTTGGGAAGGCAATGTGCCTTGGTAACTGAAAGAGATTTGGTAATCGAAGATCGCGGGTTCAATTATGTGTTTGAAATGCGGTTGGATAATCGCTATCCAGCCTGGGAGAACATTGAACACGTCCGCGTATACGGCTGTTTCTTGACTCAACCCTAGGCTTTCAAAAAAGCTCTCCGCATTATCAAAATCTGCCGAGTATTCATCTGCCTTCACGTAATTGCTGTGCTTGTCGTACCAGCGCAACCTGGCTTTCATAACCATGATGTGTTTTCCACTTTCTCTGTATATAGGCGGCGTTCGGGTTTAGCTCGACCTCGACGTTCGCCGGTGTATGGACCAAAGGCGCCGAGGTGAACAACGTCACCGTCGCCATAGACCTACAAGAACCATATGCTTCATGGCGTAAAGGTTTGGTTACTTGGGAGGAGGGGGCCAACTGCCTTGGTAGCGAAACGATATCTGGTAGTCGAATAGGCGAGGATCAATCACGTGCTGAAAATAGGGCTGAAGGATCGCTATCCAAGCAGGTAGAACGTCGAATCCTCCTGCGTAAATTTGCGGTTCTTCCTCCAGCCCGAATGACTTAAGAATGATGTCATCATGTTCAAAGTTTTCCGAGTATTCATCGCCCTCCAGATTTGCCGTAAGTTTGTTGAACCATTCCAGTCGGATTTTCATAGCCACAATCAATTCCCCATTCATTTTTCTATACGCCTTTCATCTTTTGCTGGGCCGCGCTGCTCGCCGGTATAGGGGTCAAATGAGCCTAGGTGACTGACGTCGCTGTAGCGATACGCTTCCAATTCGCCCTTTTTGGAGTCCCATTCATAAAGCCTCCTTCCTTTAGCGTCCTTCCAACGCTCACGTAAGCCACCGCCACCCTGGCGTGGGGTCTTTCTCTTTTGCTCTATCAAACCTGGGAAACCAGTTATGTCTTCGGTTCTAGGGGCCGGGAAATAATCATGGTCCGGGTTTTTCAGCCCCTTTCGTGGCTCGCTAACCACCACATACAGCGGCCGAACCCCCGACTCCACCGGAAACACCAGAATAAAATCCCGGTACTCCGGCGGATAAATCGGGTTCACCAGAATTTGTTTGGCCGCCTCCGTCGGCGGATAAATCCACATCACCGGAGCTTGCGGTGCAGCCTCCAATGCCGGTATGCCAAGGGTGTCGCCAGGATCAATGGCCGGCGTCCAAATCAGCTCCACACCCTCGCCAAGATCCGCCACAAACTGGCTGTCACGACTCTGAAACTGCACCACATCGATCATCTGCCAGTCGGCGTTTTTGCCGGTATAAAACCCATACCCCTTCAGCGTCCCGTCGGCGCGTTGCTCGATATGCAACCGCATCCGCGAGCGGGCTTTTTGCAGGTGACGAAGCTGCTCTTCGCTATAGAGCGCACTGTCGCCAAGCTCCGATGGCCATGCCAGAGCCACCAGCCCTGCAAGCAAACCCCCTGCGGCGGCACCGACCGCCGCAGCCGTGGATTCCAACACGGCTGTGCGCAGTACAAGCTGGCCTAGCCCAACGGGTAGGGTGCTACCACTGATTTTCTTGAGGGAGACGCCGCCGTGGCTGTCCATCTCCCGCCCGCCTAAAAGCGTGAAGTGGCCGTAGTCCTTGATCAGCTCAAGCGGCACATAGCCGGTGGGATTGTTGTAGCTGATGATCCCGTCGGGCAGATGGCACGACTTGGCGAACACATGGCCTGGAATCTTCGTGGGTTCAGGCGTGGGCGCGGGAGGGGCTTCATACAAATCAATGAACGGTGAATACGGAATCTGCTTAGGCTGCGGCGTCAGAATTCGCCGTTTCAGCTGCTCTTCTTCGGTAATTGGATATGCGCGCTCTGTCATGGTTGCTCACTTCCCTGTGCAAGGAAGCGAGCCTATGAGAGCGCAGAAGAACCTGAAATTCTCGCTGTTCGATGGGAGGTGTGGGAAAAGTCATCAGATCAACAGCGACAATCGCGCCGCACGCTGCAGGCAGCAAATTTACGGTATTCCCAATCATCGCCTCCGTGCTCCGAAGTACGACGAGTAAGTAGATTCGTCCCCTGTGCTCCTTTACTGACGAACAGCTCACTGACCAGTCGTTTCGTTTATTGCGATTTTCGTTTGTTTCGTTTAGCGTTGATCCCATTCAATTGAGTACTTGCCGGAGCGAAATCATGATTGCCAGCCATCTCCCCAAAACCGTCCTGCCGTTGGAAAAGGAAGTCGAAGCCGCCGTACAAGGCCAGCGAGCGTTGGCGTCTCTACTATCGACCCAGTTTGAGACCCAGCGTATCGACATTTTCGACAAGGAAGACAAGCCTCATACGCTGGTGCTACCTACCTCAGCGCTGCGCCTGCTGGTCGATATCCTGGGTGAGTTGGCCATTGGTAATGCCGTAAAGGTTGTGCCTGTCCACGCTGAACTGACTTCCCAGGAAGCTGCCGACCTGCTCAATGTGTCGCGACCGCATTTGGTCAAGATGCTGGAAGAGGGCGCTATTCCATTCACCAAAACCGGACGGCATCGGCGGATACGGTTTTCTGATTTGATGGCGTTCAAGCAGCGGCGTGAGGATAAAAGTCAGGAGGCGATGGATGCGTTGGCGCTGCAGGCGCAGGAGTTGGGAATGGGGTATGAGGGATGAGGTGTTCGCCTTTTACTGCGGTATACGACGCCTGTGTTCTCTACCCTGCGCCACTCAGGGATTTGCTTATGTGGCTCGGCCTTTCGGGCCTGTTTCGGGCGCGATGGACTAATCAGATTCATGAAGAGTGGAAGCGAAATGTGCTCAAGAATCGGCCTGACTTGACGGCAGCTCAAATGCATTGCACGTCGGCGCTGATGGACATGGCGATACCGGATGCTCTGGTGACGGGGTATGAGGATCTTTGTTCGAGCCTGGATTTGCCTGATCCTGATGATCGTCATGTGCTCGCGGCGGCGATCAGGAGCAAGGCGGAGGTTATCGTGACCTTCAACTTGAAGGATTTTCCAGCGCGGGTGTTGGACGCGTACGACATTGAAGCGATGCATCCGGATGACTTTGTTTCGGATCTTTGGGATTTGGATCAGGCAGCTGTGTTGGCTGCGGCGCAGAAGCAAAGGCGATCGCTGAAGAGGCCGCCGATGGATGCGGGGAATTACCTGGAGATGTTGATGCGGCAGGGGTTGGGGCAGACGACTAGGTTCCTTGGGCCTTATGAGATGATGTTGTAGAAGTATTGTCATTTTTAGCGGTGTTTTTTGATCAGTGCCTTTGGACTATCCGTTTAGATGAGCTTGTCATATCCCAATCATTTGTCTGGTAAATGTTATAAGGTATGCCTAGGCCGTCATCGGCTTTAGATTTCGTCGAAAGCCGATTGCTGTCCGCGAGTACATTAGTTCATATTTTAAGCAGGTAGTGCGCGAGGGAAATTTTCTCTCATGTAGTCGTCAAGCGGTTTGTATGAGCTACATTTTATTAAGTTTTGTAGGTTTGTGTATGTTGCAATTTTTTTGTTGTGGACGGTATTCATATAGATTTTGTTGCTATGCCTTCTGACCATCTTTTGAAGATGCTCTTTTGGAGACTTTACAGTCTCGGAGTTCGAGATTGCTTTGATTTTTTGTGCGATCGAGAAAACGTGCCTTATAGCTTCTATGTCCGACAATAACCAAGCCTCAAGTTCCTCGACTGGTATGACAATCAGAGTTTTTATTGCATCGGCTTGTTGGATTCTTTCAGTAATGTCTTTCCTTAGACTTGCTTCGTTATTGCGGTCTAGGTCATGAAAAATTAATATGTGTTGGCAGCCAGCTTTAGTTAAGTTGGTTGCCCAGGCCTGGCATTTTGTTTTGAGTTTTCCACACCCTTGGCCTACAAAGTGTTTTACGGAAAATTTTGTGCGGTCAATATATTTTGCTAATATTTCTGTTATGACCTGGACGTCACTAATGTCTTCTGCGATTACGCCTATTTTAATTGCCATTAGAGCTCTCCATGCTTCCAGTACTCACCAAGGCCACCTTGGTTGCAGAGGTAATCCTTTAATGCGGCTAGTTCATCTATGTTTAAGTTTTTCTTGACGTTGGTTACAGTTGTTCCTTCTTCGTTTCTAGAAACCTTAAATACGCTGCTTAGCTCTAATCGGTCCAGTAGTTGGTCAGAGTGAGTGGAGATTATTATTTGTTTTTCTAGTGAGTATATTTTTATGAGCTCTATGATACTAGAAAGTAAACCGTGGTGAACGCAGACCTCTGGTTCCTCAATTAACATGAGTGAACCATGATTTGTTATGAGGTAAAAGATCAAAGCTAGAGTTTTGAAGGTGCCCTCTGAAAGTTGACTTGGTGAGAGGGAGTTTCCATAAATAATAAAGTTTGGAATGATTAGATTGTTCTTTTTTTCCTTTGTTGTAATTCTTCCGCCGACTGAGACTTTGTATACGGAAGATGAGGTTTCAATTTCTTGAAATTTAAGTTCGTCGATTAGGTGGACGCCATTGATTCCAATTATGTCAATAAATGTCTCGTAATCATTAGGATTTGAGCGATAGCAGGAGTAGAGGTCATATAAGAATTTTTTATGTCCGCCTATAGATATTCCGCGACGAACACCTGATTCGCTTTCAACTTCAAAGGATATTGGTGAGCTTGATGGGTTGGTGAAGATGGAAGCGCTATAATAGCTGATTGATTTGATGAATTTTACAATGTCGATAAAAGCGGAGAGTGCGCTAGACGCAATATTCTCGTCGTTAAATTGCTCTTTGAGGAAGCGGATTAGGCTATGCCTGAAGTCTCTGTTCGAAAATCTATAGTCGTCGGTTAGCGCGGCCATTGGAATTCCGATTTTTTTTCTAGAACCTGTAATTGAATATAAATACCATGTTTCTGTTGCGTTTAGTATTTCGTCTTCGTTTCGTTCATTGTTTACGAGGCTGATTTTTGCTTCGTGGAGAATTGTCTTGCCGTTCCACTCGAATCGGGATTTTAAGATGCAGTCAGAAGAAAATGGATCATTTTGAACTTTTCTCGTATACGGTGAGTGTCGCGCGTTGAGGATGCCTGTAAGCAATTGGAAGGCTGAAAGTATTGTGGTTTTACCGCTTCCGTTAGGGCCAATTAGTGCTGATAAATTTTTATTCGGCTCAAATGACGTCGAAACGCAGGATCGGTAGTTAGTTACTTCTAACCTCGTCAATTTGACGTTATTCATCAGTATTCCCTTTTGATGAGCCGTATTTTTACGGATTTAATCAAATGATTTCATACTGATATCACTTAGTCATCATTTTTTTTATCAGCCCCGGTTTCCTCAGCTTCAGTACGTTTCGATCATGGTCGATATGAAATTGATGGCGGAAATTTTTGGCGACAAAGCCGCCCTTTCAGCATCGTATATCCCGGGCTACCTTCTGGGTTGTCACTGCAAATTCAGTGACCGGGCCTGATAACCCGTGGAACAATAGGCGCACAAAGCGTCTCCAGCACCATTGCCGACGCTTTTTTTGCGTCCGTACGGCCGTGTTATGGCGGCTGTGCGCGGGAGGTCTTCGGACCTGCCGGGTTCCTATTGTCCCGGTTTATCAGCCTGCGCACAGCTGCCACCCTTATTCGCCTGATAACGAATGTGGTAGCTCTTTTGACATTAGGAGCTATGCCCATGAGCGTTTCTGTCTGTTCGTACATCTACTGTTCTGCAATCACCACCCCGGCCCATACCGGAGGTGTCCAATGATCAACCCGCCTCTCAACAAAACCCTCGGTATCATCACCTTTTCCACCTGCGGCGTTTCGCCGGATTTCCACCATCTTTTCCGCGTCAACTCCGGTGTGCCGATTCGCGATGCCTTGGAGCACGCGTCTGTCTTGCTCCACTGTTCAAAGATGTTGGCGTTGGATGCAGCCATGGAGAAGGGCGCCGATCGCTATGCGTGGGCGTCGCATTATTTGGGGGAGATGGCTAAGGCGGTGGTAGATGATTTGGCGAATGGGATGTTGCCGAATGGGGCGGTTGAGTAGGTAGGTGGTTTTGCAGGGTGTGGGAGGATGCCATCGCAGGCAAGCCAGCTCCCACATTTGATTGAGTCCACCCAGGAGTACTTTTCCGTAGGCGAAAAAAAGACCTCGTTATTCGAGGTCTTTTTTTAGGCGTTTGATGGCTTCGACAGCTCAAAGCACATGCTTTGAAATCACCCTCGATATCTCAACAATCGACGTCTTCCCCGTAAACTCAAACTTCACTTTCCCCACCGCCGAAAAGTAAATCTCCAGTTCCGAATCCAGGTCAAACGTCCCGGACGTTTCCACCGAATACGCGACGATGTTTTTGTACGGCAGTGAAGTGAAGTCCTTCTTGCTGCCGGTAATCCCTTGCACGTTCACCGCGATGATGCGCTTGGTGGTGAACACCACCCCATCGCGCATGGCCTTGTAGGAATCGATGACCTGCTCATCATCCAGCAGCAATGACGAAACGCGTTCTGCGTATTCGTTGTTCTGTTTGAGTTTGAAGAAGCCTTTGTTGTTGAAGTCGATCATGTGCCTTTCCTTGGGTAAATGGTGCGGTAAACGCCTATGCCGGTGTATGACGTTTTGCTCGCGGATCTGTATCTAACAGCCTTCCTTTTATCGCCCTACCATGGCGCCAACAACCCGCCGGCCATTACAAAATTTTACGTCGCCAAGGAGTTACACCATGCCCGAACTGTCCAGTTTGCTTGCCTACGGCCTGATTTCGCTCGGCATGGTGCTGACGCCCGGCCCGAACATGATTTACCTAATTTCGCGGTCGATCTGCCAGGGGCGTATGGCCGGGTTGATTTCCCTCGGCGGCGTTGCGTTGGGGTTTGTCGTCTATATGTTCTGCGCGACATTGGGCATCACGGCGTTAGTGATGGCGGTTCCTTACGCCTATGACGCGCTGCGGCTCGGCGGGGCGTTGTATCTGGTGTACCTGGCCTGGCAGGCGGTGAAGCCAGGTGGCCGTTCACCCTTCCAGGTACGGGACTTGCCCAAGGACAGCCCGCGCAAGCTGTTCATGATGGGTTTTGTCACCAACCTGCTGAATCCCAAAGTGGCGGTGATGTATTTGTCGTTGCTGCCTCAGTTTATCGACCCTAACGGCCACGCCAGTGTGCTCTCGCAATCCCTGGTTCTGGGCTTTACGCAGATCATGATCAGCGTGAGCGTCAACGCGCTGATCGCCGTTATGGCAGGCTCGATTGCAGGATTTTTCATCCGTAAACCCGTCTGGCAAACCGTGCAGCGTTGGGTGATGGGCTCGGTGCTGATGGGCCTGGCCGTACGCATGGCGGTCGAAGGTCGGCGTTAAAGGATCGCCTTCAGGTAATCCTTGAGTGCGCTGAGCGGAGCATTGAGTGCTTCGAGTGTCGTTGCTTGATGCACACCCACCGCGAGCCGTTGCAGCTCGCGGCCCATCACGGTGTTTGCACCGCCCAGGGATTCGAGGGCCAATGCCAGGCATTCTTCGATTTTTTGCTGGATGGCGTTGAGATCGCCCTTGCGCACCAGCAAGCCAAACACTTCCCGCTCATAGCCGTCCATGACCAGGTCATCCCGAAGAATCGGGCTCGCGCCTTCGGTCTCATGCACCAGCTTGAGCGCAAAAAGCGCAACAGCTTCCAGCGTCAGTTCCATGGTCAAGGTTCCTCTTCTCTCGCGTTCGCCTGCCCATCATCACTTTCCTGCAGGCGAAAAAAAAGACCTTGAATTTCAAGGTCTTTTTTTAAGATGGTGCCCCGAGGGAGACTCGAACTCCCACTCCTTTCGAAAACGGATTTTGAATCCGCCGCGTCTACCAATTCCGCCATCAGGGCTCAATGGCGGCGAAGTATAGAGATGAGATTACCGTTGGTCAATCACGTTTCATGGTCAATTTTCACTATTTCCGCTAGACTTCCCGGCCCTGCTAGACGAACCCCATCATGCGCGTTGCTGAC
Source organism: Pseudomonas sp. MWU16-30323 (assembly GCF_020515595.1). Lineage (NCBI taxonomy): Bacteria > Pseudomonadati > Pseudomonadota > Gammaproteobacteria > Pseudomonadales > Pseudomonadaceae > Pseudomonas > Pseudomonas sp. MWU16-30323. The sequence goes on along the minus strand of NZ_JAIWYM010000009.1, from coordinate 109,222 downwards.
TTTACTTTTGAGCTCCCTGATTCGCTGATCGCTCGCCACCCTTTGGCCGAGCGTCGCGCCAGTCGACTGCTGACCCTGGACGGGGTCAGCGGTGCCCTCGCACACCGTCAATTCACTGATTTGCTTGAGCATTTACGCCCGGGCGACTTGATGGTTTTCAACAATACCCGGGTGATTCCGGCACGGCTGTTTGGCCAGAAAGCGTCCGGTGGCAAGCTGGAAATTCTGGTGGAGCGGGTGCTGGACAGCCACCGCGTGCTGGCCCATGTGCGCTCCAGCAAGTCGCCGAAACCGGGTTCGAAGATTCTCATCGATGGCGGTGGCGAAGCTGAAATGCTGGCCCGTCACGATGCGTTGTTCGAGCTTGGGTTTGCCGAGGAAGTGTTACCGCTGCTGGAGCGTGTCGGCCACATGCCGTTGCCTCCTTATATAGACCGCCCCGACGAAGACTCGGACCGCGAGCGTTATCAGACGGTGTACTCCCAGCGCCTGGGTGCCGTGGCGGCACCGACTGCGGGGCTGCATTTCGACCAGCCGCTGCTGGATGCGATCGCCGCTAAAGGCGTTGAAACGGCCTATGTGACCCTGCACGTGGGGGCCGGCACCTTTCAGCCGGTGCGTGTGGATAACATCGAAGACCATCACATGCACAGCGAGTGGCTGGAAGTCAGCCAGGAAGTCGTGGATGCGGTTGACGCGTGCAAGGCGCGTGGCGGGCGGGTGGTGGCGGTCGGTACCACCAGCGTGCGTTCGCTGGAAAGTGCGGCGCGCGATGGCGTGCTCAAGCCGTTCAGTGGCGACACCGATATCTTTATCTACCCGGGCCGGCCGTTTCATGTGGTCGATGCCCTGGTGACCAATTTCCATTTGCCGGAATCCACGCTGTTGATGCTGGTGTCGGCATTTGCCGGTTATCCCGAGACCATGGCCGCTTATCAAGCCGCCATCGATAACGGATACCGTTTTTTCAGCTACGGTGATGCGATGTTTATCACCCGTAATCCGGCGCCGCGCGGCCCAGAGGAACAATCATGAGTCGTATGTCGTTTGAATTGCTGGCCACGGATGGTAAAGCTCGCCGCGGCCGTTTGACCTTCCCTCGCGGTACCGTCGAGACCCCGGCCTTTATGCCGGTCGGTACCTACGGCACGGTAAAAGGCATGCTGCCGCGTGACATCGTCGCCACCGGCGCCGAGATCATCCTGGGCAACACCTTCCACCTGTGGCTGCGCCCGGGCACCGAAGTGATCAAGAAGCATGGCGACTTGCATGACTTCATGAAGTGGCAAGGCCCGATCCTGACCGACTCGGGTGGCTTCCAGGTGTTCAGCCTGGGCGCCATGCGCAAGATCAAGGAGGAGGGCGTGACCTTCGCCTCCCCGGTGGACGGCGCCAAAGTGTTCATGGGCCCGGAAGAGTCGATGCAGGTCCAGCGAGACCTGGGCTCCGACATCGTGATGATTTTTGACGAATGCACGCCGTACCCGGCCGATGAAGACGTCGCGCGGATCTCCATGGAGCTGTCGCTGCGTTGGGCCCAGCGCTCGAAAAATGCCCATGGCGATAACACCGCGGCGCTGTTCGGTATCGTGCAGGGCGGCATGCATGAAAGCTTGCGCAAGCGCTCGCTGGAAGGCCTGGACAAGATCGGTTTTGACGGCCTGGCCATCGGCGGTCTGTCGGTGGGCGAGCCCAAGCACGAGATGATCAAAGTGCTGGACTACCTGCCGGGCCTGATGCCGGCTGACAAACCTCGTTACCTTATGGGCGTTGGCAAACCGGAAGATCTCGTAGAGGGTGTGCGCCGCGGTGTGGACATGTTCGATTGCGTGATGCCAACCCGTAATGCCCGCAATGGGCATCTGTTCATCGATACAGGCGTGCTGAAGATCCGTAACGCGTTCCATCGCCATGATGAATCGCCGCTGGATCCCACCTGTGACTGCTACACCTGCCAGAACTTCTCGCGTGCTTATCTGCACCATCTGGACAAGTGTGGGGAAATGCTGGGTAGCATGTTGAATACCATCCACAATTTGCGCCACTACCAAGTCCTGATGGCTGGTTTGCGCGAGGCTATTCAACAGGGTACATTGGCCGCCTTCGTCGATGCCTTCTATGCCAAGCGCGGGCTGCCTGTGCCGCCCTTGGACTGAGTTTTCCGACCCTAAGATTCACTATTTGCAACTGGAGTGCTAAATGAGCTTTTTTATCTCTAATGCCATGGCTGATGCCGCTGCACCGGCCGCTGCCGGTCCTATGGGCGGTGGTTTTGAGTGGATTTTCCTGGTCGGCTTCCTGGTCATCTTCTACCTGATGATCTGGCGTCCACAGGCCAAGCGCGCCAAAGAGCAGAAGAACCTGCTGGGCAGCTTGCAGAAAGGCGACGAAGTCGTGACCACTGGCGGCATCGCCGGCAAGATCACTAAAGTGTCCGACGCTTTCGTGGTTCTGGAAGTCTCCGACACCGTAGAAATGAAGTTCCAGAAGGGCGCCATCGCCGCCACGCTGCCAAAAGGCACGCTCAAAGCGATCTAAGTAACAACCTTTACCAATCGACGGGGCGCGCAAGGCGCCCCGCGTTATAAGCGGGCGGCGTGATGCTGAACAAATACCCTCTGTGGAAATACGTACTGATCCTGGCGGTGCTGGCGATCGGTTTTATTTATTCCGCTCCCAATCTCTATCCTGATGACCCGGCGATCCAGATCACTGGCGCCAGCACTGCGTTGCAGGTCAATCAGGCTGATCTGGACCGTGCGAGCAAAGCGCTCACTGATGCGGGTATCCAGGTTAAAGCGGCAAGTTTGGCAGCTGATGCGAAGGGCGGCTTGTTGCGCCTGACCAAGCAAGAAGACCAATTGCCGGCCAAAGACGTTGTGCGCAAGGTCATGGGTGATGACTACGTTGTCGCGCTGAACCTGGCACAGACCACGCCAAAATGGCTGCGCGCGATTGGCGCACACCCGATGAAGCTGGGTCTGGACTTGTCCGGTGGTGTGCACTTCCTGCTGGAAGTGGACATGGACAAGGCCCTCGACGCTCGCCTGAAAGTCTACGAAGGCGATGTGAAGAGCCTGCTGCGTAAAGAGCGTCTGCGTTATCGCAGCCTGCCGCAGCTCAACGGCGCCATCCAGCTGGGCTTTGCTGACGAAGCAACCCGCGAACAGGCCCGTGCACTGATCCGCAAGAACTTCAACGATTTCGACATTGTTCCGGCCGACCTCAATGGTCAGGCGGTACTGCGTCTGGCGATGACCCCGGCCAAGCTGGCGGAAATCCGTGAATACTCCATCAAGCAGAACTTGACCACGGTCCGTAACCGCGTCAACGAACTGGGTGTGGCCGAGCCGATCGTTCAGCGCCAGGGTGCCAACCGCATCGTGGTTGAGTTGCCGGGCGTGCAGGACACTGCTGAAGCCAAGCGTATCCTGGGCAAGACTGCCAACCTGGAATTCCGTCTGGCGGCTGAGCCGGGTGCTACCCGCGCGACTGCTGAAGAGTTCGAGTTCCGTGAGGGCAATCGTCCACCTGCACTGATCGAGCGTGGCTTGATCATCACCGGTGACCAGGTTACTGACGCCAAGGCCGGTTTCGGCGAGCACGGTACGCCTGAAGTGAACATTCGCCTGGACGGTCACGGCGGCGAACTGATGAGCCGCGCAACCCGCAGCAACGTCGGTCGCAGCATGGCGGTGATCTTCATCGAGCAGCGTCCTGTCACCACCTACACCAAGCAAGTGGTCGATGGCGTCGAGAAAGACGTTCCGGTACAAACCTTTAAAGAAGAGAAGAAGATCATCAGCCTGGCGACCATCCAGTCGCCGCTGGGTGCTCAATTCCGCATCACTGGCCTGAACGGCCAGGGTGAGTCGTCCGAACTGGCGCTGCTGCTGCGTGCCGGTGGCCTGGCGGCCCCGATGTACTTCGCTGAAGAGCGTACCATCGGCCCGAGCCTGGGTGCTGACAACATCACCAAGGGTATCGACGCTGCACTGTGGGGCATGCTGTTCGTCTCTCTGTTCATCATCGCCATCTACCGCTTCTTCGGCATCATCGCTACCGTCGCACTGGCGGGCAACATGGTGATGCTGCTGGCCCTGATGTCGCTGCTGGGTGCAACGCTGACCCTGCCGGGTATCGCCGGTATCGTACTCACCATGGGTATGGCGGTAGACGCCAACGTACTGATCTTCTCGCGGATTCGTGAAGAGATTGCTGCGGGCATGACCGTTCAACGGGCAATCAACGAAGGCTTCGGCCGGGCATTTACCGCGATTCTCGACTCCAACCTGACCACTCTGTTGGTCGGCGGGATTCTCTTTGCCATGGGCACCGGCCCGGTCAAAGGTTTTGCGGTGACCATGTCCCTCGGTATCTTTACCTCGATGTTCACGGCCATCATGGTGACCCGCGCAATGGTCAACCTGATCTTTGGCGGACGTGACTTCAAGAAGTTGTGGATTTAAGGGGCTGCCATGTTACGTACAATCAACTTCATGGGCGTTCGCAACGTTGCGTTCAGCTTCACCGTGCTCCTTACCGTTCTGGCGTTGTTCAGCTGGTTCCATAAGGGCCTGAACTACGGTCTGGACTTCACCGGCGGTACGCTCATCGAGCTGACCTACGAGAAGCCGGCCGACGTTAGCCTGGTGCGCAACGAGCTGGTCAAGGCCGGCTATCACGAAGCTATCGTGCAGAGCTTTGGTGCTACCACTGACCTGCTGGTGCGTATGCCGGGCGAAGACCCGCAACTGGGTCACCAGGTAGCCGAGGCCTTGCAGAAGGTCGGTGGTGACAACCCGGCGTCGGTCAAGCGCGTCGAGTTCGTGGGCCCGCAAGTGGGTGAAGAGCTGCGCGACCAGGGCGGCCTCGGCATGCTGATGGCGCTGGTCGGCATCATGATCTACCTGGCTTTCCGCTTTCAGTGGAAGTTCGGTGTCGGCGCCATTGTGTCGCTGATCCACGACGTGATCGTGACCGTGGGTATCCTGGCCTACTTCCAGATTACCTTCGACCTGACGGTATTGGCGGCGGTGCTGGCGATCATTGGTTACTCCCTCAACGACACCATCGTGGTATTCGACCGGGTTCGTGAGAACTTCCGGGTACTGCGCAAGGCGACGTTGATCGAGAACATCAACATCTCCACCACCCAGACCCTGCTGCGCACCATGGCGACCTCGATCTCCACCTTGCTGGCAATTGCCGCACTGATGGTGTTCGGTGGTGACAACCTGTGGGGCTTCTCGCTGTCGCTGTTCATCGGCGTACTGGCGGGTACCTACTCGTCGATCTACATCGCCAACGTGGTACTGATCTGGCTGAACCTCAACAGCGAAGACCTGATCCCTCCTGCCAGCACCGGCAAGGAGGTCGACGACCGCCCTTGATGGGTGTGTGTTGATCTGCTGTTACAAATAAGGCGCGAGTATTGAACTCGCGCCTTTTTTTTTGCTCCAAGGCTGGGTATAGCGCGGATCGTTCGGTCCGTTTGTGATGGTCAGGAGGTTCACGTGAACAAGTCGTTACTGGTTGGTGCGGTATTGGGTGCTGTCGGTGTGACTGCCGGGGGTGCTGTTGCCACCTACAGCCTGGTAAAAAGCGGCCCTGAGTATGCGCAAGTGCTGGCGGTGCAGCCGGTGAAAACCCAGATTAAAACCCCGCGTGAAGTCTGCAAGGACGTTGCCGTGACCCGGCAGAAGCCTGTGCAGGATCAGCATCAGATCGTCGGTACGGTGGTCGGTGCGCTGGCGGGCGGCCTGTTGGGTAATCAGGTCGGCGGCGGTAATGGCAAGAAGCTGGCCACGGTGGCCGGTGCGGTCGGTGGCGGTTATGCCGGTAACAAGGTTCAGGAAGGCATGCAGAACCGCGATACCTACACCACGACGCAAACCCGTTGTAACACCGTTAACGACATCAGTGACAAGGTTGTCGGGTACGACGTGCGTTACACCCTGGACGGCAAGGAAGGCTCTGTGCGCATGGATCGTGATCCAGGCAATCAGATCCCGGTCGACAAGGAAGGGCGCCTGGTTATCGGTCAGAACCAGCCGCAGCAGTAATTTCAGATATAAAAAAAAGCACCCCGAGGGGTGCTTTTTTGTGCTCGCTCGCTTAGCGCTTCAGCGAGGCCGGCAGGTGCGGCTGGATCGCCGTCAGTACTGCCTTGAAGCATTTGGTGTTGCCAGCAACGACGTGGCCCTTCTCCAGGAAGTCGTGACCGCCGGTGAAGTCGCTCACCAGGCCGCCCGCTTCTTGAATCAGCAGTGCGCCTGCAGCCATGTCCCACTCGGACAGGCCCGACTCCCAGAACGCATCAAAACGACCGGCAGCGACATAAGCCAGGTCCAGGCTGGCTGCACCGGCGCGACGGATGCCGGCGGTCTGGCCAACCAGGGCGCGGAACATGCCCAGGTAGTTTTCCAGGTTGTCCATCTGGTCATCGCGGAACGGGAAGCCGGTACCCAGCAGGGCGCCGTCCAGGCTGGTGCGACCGCTGACGCGCAGGCGGCGACCGTTCAACTGGGCGCCACGGCCACGGCTGGCGGTGAATTCTTCCTGGCGAACCGGGTCCAGAACAACGGCGTGCTCCAGGCGGCCACGGTATTTGCAGGCAATGCTCACGGCAAAGTGCGGGATGCCGCGCAGGAAGTTGGTGGTGCCATCCAGTGGGTCGATGATCCACAGGTAGTCTTCGCCTTCGCCGCTACCTTTGTGCAGGCCGGTTTCTTCACCGAGGATGCCGTGGGTAGGGTAGGCCTTGCGCAGCGCGTCGATGATTTTCTGCTCGGCGGCGCGATCCACCTCGGATACGTAATCCTTGGCGTCTTTTTCGTCGACCTTGATGGTATCCAGGCGCTCGATGGAGCGGAAGATCAATTCACTGGCGCTGCGGGCGGCGCGCAGCGCGATATTCAGCATGGGCTGCATGGATGTGTCACCTAAGGTTGTTAAAGAAAGCCGAGCATTCTAGCAGAAACTTTCTTCAGGTGAAGGACGACGTTACCTTTCATGGCATAACCTTAGGCTGTTCTGTAAGATTTGCTCCCCTTTCCCGTGTCCGAGAGCGCCTCCCTTGCTGCAAAACATCCGTGTGGTCCTCGTCAATACCAGTCATCCCGGCAATATCGGCGGCGTGGCGCGAGCCATGAAGAACATGGGGCTGACGCGTCTGGTGCTGGTGGAGCCGCGTGTGTTCCCGCACCACGAGGCCGATGCTCGCGCGTCCGGCGCCAATGACATCCTCGAAAAAGCCCAGGTCGTCGCCACCCTGGAAGGCGCCCTGGTCGGCTGCAATCTGGTGCTCGGCACCAGCGCTCGCGACCGTCGCATCCCCTGGCCGCTGCTGGATCCCCGCGAATGCGGGACCAAAGTCGTGGAAGAGGCCGCCGGCGGCGCTGAAATCGCCTTGGTATTTGGCCGTGAAGACTCCGGCCTGACCAATGAAGAGTTGCAGCGATGTCATTATCACGTGCACATCCCATCAGACCCAGAGTTCAGTTCGCTGAACCTCGGGGCGGCGGTGCAGGTGTTGAGTTATGAAGTGCGCATGGCCTGGCTGGCCGCTGAAGGTCAGCCAAGCAAGGTTGAAAAGGACGAGGTTGCATCGACTAAGAGTGGTGAGTTGGCCACCATGGACGAGCTGGAGCGATTCTATGAACACCTGGAGCAAACCCTGGTGGCCATTGAATTCCTCGATCCGGAAAAACCACGGCACTTGATGGCGCGCCTGCGTCGGTTGTACGGACGCAGCTCGGTCAGCCGGGCGGAAATGAATATATTGCGTGGCATCCTCACGGAAACCCAGAAAGCGGCCCGTGGCGAGCTTCTTAAGCGGAAGGATTAAAAATGTTCGAGCGTTTGCGAGAAGATATCCAGAGTGTTTTCCACCGTGACCCGGCGGCGCGCAACGCCTTTGAGGTGCTGACCTGCTACCCGGGCATGCACGCGATCTGGATCCACCGCCTGTCCGGCGCCTTGTGGCATATGGGCTGGAAGTGGCTGGCGCGGCTGGTCTCCAACTTTGGTCGCTGGTTGACCGGGATCGAGATTCATCCGGGCGCCAAAGTCGGTCGTCGTTTCTTTATCGATCACGGCATGGGCATCGTTATTGGCGAGACCGCCGAGATTGGTGATGACGTAACCCTGTATCAGGGCGTGACCCTGGGCGGCACCACTTGGAACAAGGGCAAGCGCCACCCGACGCTGGAAGATGGCGTTGTAGTAGGGGCGGGCGCCAAAGTCCTCGGCCCGTTTACCGTCGGTGCGGGTGCAAAGGTCGGCTCCAACGCCGTGGTGACCAAGGCCGTGCCGCCTGGCGCAACGGTTGTCGGCATTCCGGGGCGGATTATCGTCAAGCCGGAAGTCGGTGATGAGCAGGAAGCCAAGCGCAAGGCCATGGCCGAGAAAATCGGCTTCGATGCCTATGGTGTCAGTGAAGACATGCCTGACCCGGTGGCGCGTGCCATCGGCCAGTTGCTGGATCACCTGCAAGCGGTGGACGGCAAGCTGGACGGCATGTGCGGTGCCCTGAAAGACCTCGGCAGCAACTACTGCGCCAAGGACCTGCCTGAGCTGCGCAAGGAAGACTTCGCCGAGATCAAGGACGAAAGCGCTACCAAAGCTGGCTGACTCTTGAGCCGGTCGCGATCCCTGTGGGAGCTGGCTTGCCTGCGATGGCGGCGAGTCAGTGCCGGAAAGGCTGGCTGGCAAACCGCTATCGCAGGCAAGCCAGCTCCCACATTTGATCTCCATTGGTCTTGAGGTTGGGGCTTGGCCCTGTTCCCGCTGGTCCATCCCGCCCCGCCCTGCTATTATTCGCGCGCCCTTTTACGGGTAATCCTGACTAAAGTACTAGGTCTTATAGTTGACTTAAATACTCGGGAATCGCATACTTGCTCCCATTCTGAAACACCTTGGTACTTGTCCATGAGACTGACTACAAAAGGCCGATACGCGGTGACCGCCATGCTTGACCTGGCCTTGCACGCGCAAAATGGGCCGGTGTCCCTGGCCGATATCTCCGAGCGCCAAGGCATTTCCCTGTCCTACCTCGAGCAGTTGTTCGCCAAGTTGCGCCGCAGCAATCTGGTTTCCAGCGTTCGTGGTCCAGGCGGCGGCTATCAACTGTCCCGCGACATGCAGGGCATCCAGGTCGCCCAGGTGATCGACGCGGTGAATGAATCCGTCGATGCCACCAAATGCCAGGGCCTGGGTGACTGCCATGCCGGTGACACCTGCCTCACGCACCACTTGTGGTGTGACCTGAGCCTGCAGATCCATGAGTTTTTGAGTGGTATCAGCTTGGCTGATCTTGTGACTCGCCGTGAGGTGCAAGAAGTAGCCCAGCGTCAGGACCAGCGCCGTTGCAACACCAAGGCGCCGCGTCTGGACAAGATTGAAGCGTCCGCCGTCGAGTGACAGCCGAAGAGCTAACGGCACGCCAGCCAGCCTGATTTAGGAGAAAGTCCATGAAATTGCCGATTTACCTTGATTACTCAGCGACCACCCCGGTTGATCCGCGTGTCGCGCAAAAGATGAGCGAATGCCTGCTGGTTGACGGAAACTTCGGTAACCCGGCGTCCCGTTCCCACGTTTTCGGCTGGAAAGCTGAAGAAGCCGTGGAAAACGCTCGTCGCCAGGTCGCTGACCTGGTGAATGCCGACCCACGTGAAATCGTCTGGACCTCCGGTGCCACCGAGTCCGACAACCTGGCAATCAAGGGTGCGGCGCATTTCTACGCGACCAAAGGCAAACACCTGATCACCACCAAGATTGAGCACAAGGCTGTCCTCGACACCATGCGCCAACTGGAGCGTGAAGGTTTTGAGGTTACCTACCTCGAGCCAACCACCGACGGTATCGTGACCCCTGCGATGATCGAAGCCGCGATGCGTGAAGACACCATCCTGGTTTCGGTGATCCACGTGAACAACGAAATCGGCACCATCAACGACATCGCCGCCATCGGCGAGCTGACCCGCTCCAAGGGCGTGTTGCTGCATGTCGACGCTGCTCAGTCCACCGGCAAGGTCGATATCGACCTGTCGAAACTGAAAGTCGACCTGATGTCGTTCTCTGCCCACAAGACCTACGGCCCTAAAGGCATTGGCGCCCTCTACGTGAGCCGCAAGCCTCGCGTACGTATCGAAGCCACCATGCACGGCGGCGGTCACGAGCGCGGCATGCGTTCCGGCACCCTGGCGACCCACCAGATCGTCGGCATCGGCGAAGCGTTCCGTGTGGCCAAGGAAGACATGGCTGCTGAAAACGTGCGCATCAAGGCCCTGAGCGATCGCTTCTACAAGCAGGTCGAGCACCTTGAAGAGCTGTACATCAACGGCAGCATGACCGCCCGTGTACCGCACAACCTGAATTTGAGCTTCAACTACGTCGAAGGCGAGTCGCTGATCATGGCGCTCAAGGACCTGGCGGTTTCGTCCGGTTCGGCCTGCACCTCGGCTTCCCTTGAGCCGTCCTACGTCCTGCGCGCCCTGGGCCGCAACGACGAACTGGCTCACAGCTCGATCCGCTTTACGTTCGGCCGTTTCACCACCGAAGAAGAAGTCGACTACGCCGCGCAGAAAGTCTGCGAGGCCGTCACCAAGCTGCGTACCTTGTCCCCGCTGTGGGACATGTACAAAGACGGTGTCGATATTTCCAAGATCGAGTGGGCGGCACACTAACTATAGAAGCCGCCACCCAAAAGGCTCTGTAAAGACGTGGCGGAAAACGCAGGCGTGTTTACAGGGTTCCAGAGCGGCCCTGATGAGTGAGGATTCAGTACCATGGCTTACAGCGAAAAGGTCATCGACCACTACGAAAACCCGCGCAACGTCGGCAAGATGAACGCGGAAGACCCTGATGTCGGCACCGGCATGGTCGGCGCTCCGGCGTGCGGCGACGTTATGCGCCTGCAGATCAAGGTCAACGAAGCTGGCGTTATCGAAGACGCCAAGTTCAAGACTTACGGCTGCGGTTCGGCCATCGCCTCCAGCTCCCTGGCGACCGAATGGATGAAAGGCAAGACCCTGGATGAGGCTGTGACTATCAGCAACACCCAACTGGCCGAAGAACTGGCCTTGCCGCCAGTGAAAATCCACTGCTCGGTACTCGCAGAAGACGCCATCAAGGCGGCAGTTCGCGACTACAAGCAGAAGAAAGGCTTGATCTAAGCATTTGGCGACGAGTAAGGAGTCACGATGGCTATCAGCATGACAGAAGCGGCGGCTAAACACGTGCGACGCTCCCTTGACGGGCGCGGCAAAGGTGAGGGGATTCGTCTGGGTGTTCGCACCACGGGCTGTTCCGGCCTTGCCTACGTGCTGGAGTTCGTCGACGAGGTGGTCGAGGAAGATCAGGTGTTCGAAAGTCACGGCGAAAAAGTGATCATCGACCCGAAAAGCCTGACCTACCTGGACGGCACCGAACTCGATTTCGTCAAGGAAGGGTTGAACGAAGGCTTCAAGTTCAACAACCCCAACGTACGCGGTGAATGTGGCTGCGGCGAAAGCTTCAACATCTGAGGCTGATCGTGGGTACTCCTTGTCATTTCGCTTTATTCGAGCTGCAGCCGAGTTTTCGACTGGACCTTGAACAGCTTGCCACGCGCTACCGTGAACTGGCGCGTGGGGTGCACCCGGACCGCTTTGCTGACGCTTCCGAGCGTGAGCAACGCTTGGCGCTGGAGCAATCAGCCAGCCTCAACGAAGCCTATCAGACGCTCAAGAACCCTCCCAAACGCGCGCGCTACCTGCTCGCCATGGGCGGTCGCGAGCTGCCGCTTGAGGTCACGGTCCAGGACCCTGATTTCCTGATGCAGCAGATGCAATGGCGCGAGGAGCTTGAAGAGTTGCAGGACGAGGCCGATTTGGCCGGCGTCGCGGTCTTCAAGCGCCGTCTGAAAGTGGCCCAGGATGAACTCAACGAAAGCTTCGCAGCCTGTTGGGATGATGCAGCGCAACGTGAACAGGCCGAACGCCTGATGCGGCGCATGCAGTTCCTCGACAAGCTCACCTACGAAGTGCGCCAGTTAGAAGAGCGCCTCGACGATTAACCCAGTGCCGCCCAGGTTGCACGCCTGATATACAGATAAGTCCTGATTACCATGGCCCTACTGCAGATCGCCGAACCCGGCCAAAGTCCTCAACCGCACCAGCGTCGTCTGGCGGTCGGGATTGACTTGGGCACTACCAATTCGCTGGTCGCTGCATTGCGCAGCGGTCTTTCCGAGCCGCTGCCTGACGCGGATGGCCAGGTCATCCTGCCGTCTGCCGTGCGCTATCACGCTGACCGCACTGAAGTGGGCGAGTCGGCCAAGCTGGCAGCGTCTACCGATCCTTTGAACACCGTGCTGTCGGTCAAGCGCTTGATGGGTCGTGGTCTGTCCGACGTCAAGCAGCTGGGTGACCAACTGCCTTACCGCTTCGTTGGCGGTGAATCCCATATGCCGTTCATCGACACCATCCAGGGCCCGAAAAGCCCGGTGGAAGTGTCGGCCGATATCCTCAAGGTGCTGCGCCAGCGTGCGGAAACTACCTTGGGCGGCGAACTGGTAGGGGCGGTGATTACTGTTCCTGCGTACTTCGATGACGCTCAGCGCCAAGCCACCAAGGATGCGGCGAAGCTCGCCGGCCTGAACGTGCTGCGCCTGCTCAACGAGCCGACTGCGGCCGCTGTGGCGTACGGCCTGGACCAGCACGCCGAAGGCCTGGTGGCTATCTACGACCTGGGCGGCGGTACCTTTGATATTTCGATCCTGCGCCTGACCGGCGGTGTCTTCGAAGTGCTGGCTACCGGTGGCGATACGGCCCTGGGCGGCGATGACTTCGATCACGCCATCGCGGGCTGGATCATCACCAGCGCCGGCTTGTCTGCCGACCTGGATCCGGGCGCGCAACGTAATCTGCTGCAAACCGCCTGCGCCGCCAAAGAAGCGCTGACTGAGGCTGCTTCGGTGGAAGTTTCCTACGGCAGCTGGTCGGCTCAACTGACCCGTGAAGCGTTCGATTCCTTGATTGAGCCGATGGTCGCCCGCAGCCTGAAAGCCTGTCGCCGCGCCGTACGTGACTCCGGTGTCGAGTTGGAAGACGTGGCTGCCGTGGTCATGGTGGGCGGTTCGACCCGCGTGCCACGTGTTCGTGAGGCGGTCGCTGAAGCCTTCGGTCGCCAGCCGCTGACTGAAATCGACCCGGATCAAGTGGTGGCCATTGGTGCCGCGATCCAGGCCGACACCCTCGCCGGTAACAAGCGCGAGGGTGGCGAACTGCTTCTGCTCGACGTGATTCCTTTGTCCCTGGGGCTGGAAACCATGGGCGGCCTGATGGAGAAGGTGATTCCACGCAACACCACCATCCCCGTTGCCCGTGCCCAGGACTTCACGACGTACAAAGATGGCCAGACGGCCATGATGATTCATGTGCTGCAAGGTGAGCGTGAACTGATCAGCGACTGCCGTTCCCTGGCGCGCTTCGAATTGCGCGGGATTCCGGCGATGGTGGCCGGTGCGGCGAAGATTCGCGTGACCTTCCAGGTCGACGCCGACGGCTTGCTCAGCGTCGCCGCCCGCGAACTGGCCTCCGGCGTTGAAGCCAGCATCCAGGTCAAGCCGTCCTACGGCCTGACCGACGGCGAAATCGCCAAGATGCTCAAGGATTCGTTCCAGTACGCCGGTGACGACAAGGTCGCCCGCGTGTTGCGAGAGCAGCAAGTCGACGCCCAGCGCCTGCTCGAAGCGGTGCAGGGCGCCCTTGAGGCTGACGGCGAGCGCCTGCTGGATGCCGAAGAGCGCATGGTTATCGACCTGCAGATGCAGGAGCTGGCTGAATTGATGAAAGGCACCGATGGTTACGCCATCGAGCAGCAGACCAAGCGTCTGTCGCAAGTGACGGATGCCTTTGCCGCCCGTCGTATGGACCAGTCGGTGAAAGCCGCCCTGGCGGGCCGCAACTTGAACGAACTTGAGGATTAACTGATGCCGCAGATCATTTTTCTGCCACACGCCGAGCATTGCCCGGACGGTATGGTTGTGGAGGCTGAGACCGGCAAGTCCATTCTCGAAGTCGCTCACGACAACCACATCGAGATCGAAAGCGCCTGCGGCGGCGTCAACGCCTGTACCACCTGCCATTGCATCATCCGCGAAGGTTTCAATAGCCTCGAAGAGGCTGATGAGCTGGAAGAGGACTATCTTGATAGGGCGTGGGGTCTGGAGCCGACATCGCGCTTGAGCTGTCAGGCAAAAGTGGGCACAGAAGACCTCACTGTTGAAATTCCGAAATATTCGCTTAACCATGCCGCCGAAGCGCCGCACTGACTGGTAGAACTGTCATGAGTTACGGTTGGAATGATGTACAACGCATTGCTGAAGAACTGGCTGAATCCAAGCCCGATGTGAGCCCGCTCACTGTCAACTTCGTCGACCTGCAGCGATGGATCATGGAGCTTCCGGATTTCGACAATACCTCTGGCCGCTGCGGCGAGAAGGTATTGGAAGCGGTCCAGGCCCTCTGGATCGAAGAAATAGACTGATCATCCCCGCAGGTTAGGCAATACCCAAGAACCCGCGTATAATTCGCGGGTTTAATTTTTCGCAAATTACCGTTTCTGGAGTTACACCATGGCTGTTCAACGTACTTTCTCCATCATCAAGCCTGACGCTGTTGCAAAAAACGTCATCGGCGAGATCACCACTCGTTTCGAAAAAGCCGGCCTGAAGGTTGTAGCTTCGAAACTCAAGCAACTGTCCAAAGCTGAAGCTGAAGGCTTCTACGCTGAGCACAGCGCTCGTGGTTTCTTCGGCGACCTGGTTGCCTTCATGATCTCCGGTCCTGTTGTTGTTCAGGTTCTGGAAGGCGAAAACGCTATCGCTCTGAACCGTGAGCTGATGGGCGCTACCAACCCTAAAGAAGCGGCTGCCGGCACCATCCGTGCTGACTTCGCTGAATCGATCGACGCCAACGCCGTTCACGGTTCGGACTCCGAAGCCGCTGCTGCCCGCGAAATCTCGTACTTTTTCGCTGCTACTGAAGTAACCGCTCGCTAAGCATTGGCTTAAAAGAGCGAAGGTGAATCCATGACTACATTGACTGCAAAAACCAACCTGCTGGGTCTGACTCAACAGGAAATGGAAAAATTCTTCGACTCAATCGGGGAGAAGCGTTTTCGTGCCGCTCAGGTAATGAAGTGGATTCACCATCTTGGCGTCGATGATTTCGACGCCATGACGAACGTCAGCAAGGCCCTGCGCGACAAGCTCAAGGCCATTGCCGAAGTTCGCGGCCCCGAAGTGGTCAGCGAGGACATCTCCACCGACGGCACCCGTAAGTGGGTGGTGCGCGTGGCGTCCGGCAGCTGCGTCGAGACCGTTTACATTCCCCAGGGCAAGCGCGGCACCTTGTGCGTTTCGTCCCAGGCAGGCTGTGCCCTGGACTGCAGTTTCTGCTCCACCGGCAAGCAAGGTTTCAACAGCAACCTCACCGCCGCCGAAGTCATCGGCCAGGTGTGGATTGCCAATAAATCGTTCGGCAGCATCCCGGCGACCGCCGACCGTGCCATCACCAACGTGGTGATGATGGGCATGGGCGAGCCGCTGCTGAACTTCGACAACGTTGTTGCGGCCATGCACCTGATGATGGATGACCTGGGCTACGGCATTTCCAAGCGCCGTGTGACCCTGTCGACCTCCGGCGTGGTACCGATGATCGATGAGCTGGCCAAGCACATCGACGTCTCCCTGGCGTTGTCGCTGCACGCACCGAATGACGCATTGCGTAACCAATTGGTGCCGATCAACAAGAAGTATCCGCTTAAGATGCTGCTCGAATCTTGCCAGCGTTATATGGCGACCTTGGGTGAGAAACGTGTGTTGACCATTGAGTACACCATGCTCAAGGACATCAACGACAAGGTCGAGCATGCGGTCGAGATGATCGAGTTGCTCAAGAACGTACCGTGCAAGATCAACCTGATTCCGTTTAACCCGTTTCCCCATTCTGGCTACGAGCGGCCGAGCAACAACGCCATCCGCCGTTTCCAGGATCAACTGCACCATGCAGGCTTCAATGTCACCGTGCGCACCACCCGCGGCGAAGACATCGATGCGGCATGTGGCCAATTGGTAGGACAGGTGCTGGATCGCACCCGTCGCAGCGAACGTTATATCGCCGTGCGTGAACTGAGTGCCGCCGACGATATGCCGCAAAGCGCCGCGACTCGAACCTGAGAGAGGATCTCTATGCCCTTGCGCCTTGCGCTGCTTTTGCTTGTTGCCAGCCTTGCGGCTGGCTGTGTTTCATCGGGCTATGACAGCCCGTTGCAAACCGGCAAGGGCCGTGACGAGGCGCGTGCGGCCTATGTGCAGTTGGGCTTGGGGTACTTGCAGCAAGGAATGGCCGAACAGGCCAAGGTGCCGCTCAAGAAGGCCCTTGAACTGGATGGCAGCGACGCAGACGCCAATGCTGCGTTAGCCTTGGTGTTCCAGGCCCAGGCCGAGCCTGAATTGGCCGATCAATATTTCCAAAAGGCCCTGGCCATACGTCCTGGCGACCCAAGACTGCTGAATAATTACGGCAGTTTTTTGTTTGCGCAGAAGCGTTATCAACAGGCGTCCGAATATTTCCAGCAGGCTGCGGCCGATACCCTCTATCCTGAGCGCTCGCGGGTTTTCGAGAATCTTGGGGTGACCTCAATGCTTCTCGGCCAGCGCGACACCGCCCGCCAGCAACTGGAAAAAGCCCTGCACCTGAACCAGCGTCAGCCTCGAGCCTTGCTCGAAATGGCTGAGTTGTCCTTCGAAGACAGGCATTATGTGCCGGCACGTGACTATTACGAGCGTTTTAGCCTGCTGAGCGGGCAAAATGCACGTAGTCTATTGCTCGGTGTGCGCCTGGCGACGGTTCATGAAGAACGCGACAAGGCCGCACGTTTTGGCCAGCAACTCGAACGACTCTATCCCGGTACGCCGGAATATCAGCAATACCTGTCGGAGCAATGATGAAAGCGGCGCACCCGGAAGTTGTAGCAGCTAATCGTGGAAACCCAGGCGAGACCTTGCGTCAGGCCCGCGAAAGCAATGGTTGGTCGCTGGCAGAAGTGGCCCTCAAGCTCAATTTGACCACGACTTCATTGGGCAACCTTGAAGCTGGCGCGTTCGACAAGCTGCCAGGGCATACCTTTGCCCGCGGCTATATCCGCGCCTATGCCAAGTTGCTTGGTATCGACCAGGCGGCATTGGTCCAGGAATTCGACCAGATCACCGGTACCGATTCCCAGGGCAGCAATGTCCATGGCCTGGGGCGCATTGAAGAGCCTGTGCGTGTTTCCCACACGATTTTGCGAATTGTCAGCCTGTTGCTGCTGATCGCCGTGATAGGTGGTGGTTTTGTATGGTGGCAGGATCAGACCTCCCAACGTGGCAAGGATCTGTCCACCAACGCCATGGAGCATGTCGAAGTCGAAAGCGCCGACGGCACCACCCAGATTCATCCATTGGACGAGCCGGAAGACCAGGCCGTGGCCCAGGGCCAGGCGGCGCCTGAGGCAGAGCCGAGCGCCGAGCAGCCTGCTCCTGAAGCGGGTACTGCACCTGCCACGACTCCTGTCGCTCCCGCTCCAGTGGTCGCCGCGACGCCAGTTGCTCCGGCTCATACGCCAGCCGCCCCGGCGCAGGCTCCGGCTCCAGCCGCTCCGGCTGCCCCGGCGATTTCCGCGCCAACCACCCCAGCGCTTATCGCCGGTGATGGCCGAGTACAAATTACCTACGTCGCTGACTGCTGGACGCAAGTCTCCGATGGCAACGGCAAAGTGCTGTTCAGTGGTCTGAAGCGTAAGGGAGATACACTTGACCAGGGCGGCAAGCCTCCTTTGACGCTGCGTCTGGGCTTTGCCCGTGGCGCGCAAGTGGCCTACAACGGCCAGCCTGTGGACGTGGCGCCGTTCACCAGTGGCGAGACTGCTCGCCTGAAGTTGGGACAATAAAGTCATGCACGGCGAATCTCCAATCAAACGTCGCGTATCGCGCAAGATCTGGGTCGGCTCGGTGCCGGTGGGCGGCGATGCCCCCATCGCCGTACAAAGCATGACCAACAGCGACACCAATGACGTGGCGGCCACTGTCGCCCAGATCAATCGCCTGGAAGCGGCGGGCGTCGACATCGTGCGGGTTTCCGTACCGGACATGGACGCTGCCGAAGCCTTTGGCCGCATCAAGCAACTGGTCAAGGTGCCGCTGGTCGCCGATATCCACTTCGACTACAAGATCGCGTTGCGCGTGGCCGAACTGGGCGTCGACTGCCTGCGGATCAACCCGGGCAACATCGGTCGTGAAGACCGGGTTCGCGCCGTGGTGGATGCCGCCCGTGATCGCGGGATTCCCATCCGCATCGGCGTCAACGCCGGTTCCCTGGAAAAAGACCTGCAAAAGAAATACGGCGAGCCGACTCCGGCAGCACTGGTGGAGTCCGCGTTGCGCCACGTTGAGCACCTTGAGCGCCTGAATTTCCAGGACTTCAAAGTCAGCGTAAAGGCTTCCGATGTGTTCATGGCGGTAGAAGCGTACCGCCTGCTGGCCAAGGAAATCGTCCAGCCATTGCACCTGGGTATCACCGAAGCCGGCGGTTTACGTTCAGGCACAGTGAAATCTGCGGTGGGTCTCGGTATGCTGCTGGCCGACGGGATTGGCGATACTATTCGCATCTCCCTCGCGGCAGACCCGGTAGAGGAAGTGAAAGTCGGTTACGACATTCTCAAATCCCTGCATTTGCGTTCCCGTGGCATCAACTTCATTGCCTGCCCGAGCTGCTCGCGGCAGAACTTCGACGTGGTGAAAACCATGAACGAACTGGAAGTACGCCTCGAAGACCTGCTGGTGCCGCTGGATGTTGCGGTGATTGGCTGTGTGGTCAACGGGCCGGGTGAGGCCAAAGAAGCCCATGTGGGCTTGACCGGCGGTACGCCAAACCTGATTTACATCGACGGCAAGCCGTCGCAGAAACTGACGAATGACAATCTGGTGGATGAGCTGGAACGGCTGATCCGCCAGAAAGCGGCCGAGAAGGTCGCGGCTGACGCAGCGCTGATCGCGCGCGGCTAAGAACGAATTTAAGGATTTGATGTGAGCAAGTCTCTGCAAGCCATTCGTGGCATGAACGACATCCTGCCTGAGCAGACGCCCCTGTGGCGCTACTTCGAGGGTACTGTCGCGCGCCTGCTGGATAACTACGGTTACAAGCAGATCCGCATGCCGATCGTCGAGTTCACCGAGCTGTTCAAGCGCTCCATCGGTGAAGTGACCGACATCGTCGAAAAAGAGATGTACACCTTCGAAGACCGCAACGGCGACTCCCTGACCCTGCGTCCGGAAGGTACTGCCGCGTGCGTGCGTGCGGTGCTCGAGCATGGCCTCACCGGGGGTGGCCAGCCGCAGAAGCTCTGGTACATCGGCCCGATGTTCCGCCACGAGCGTCCGCAGAAAGGCCGTTATCGCCAGTTCCACCAGATCGGCCTGGAGGTGTTCAACCTTGACGGTCCGGACATCGACGCCGAGCTGATCGTGCTGACCTGGCGCCTGTGGGGCATGCTGGGCATCCGCGATGCGGTCAAGCTTGAACTCAACAGCCTGGGCACCAGTGAATCCCGGGGCCGCTACCGCGAAGCCCTGGTGGAATTCCTGTCGGCCCACCTGGACAAGCTGGACGAAGACAGCCAGCGCCGCCTGAAAACCAACCCGCTGCGGGTACTGGACACCAAGAACGCCGAGACCCAGGCCGTACTGGTGGACGCGCCGAAAATGGCCGACTACCTGGACGACGAGTCCCGCGTCCACTTCGAGGGCCTCAAGGCTCGCCTGGATGCAGCCGGTATTCCATACGTCATCAATCCGAAACTGGTGCGTGGCCTCGATTACTACAGCAAGACCGTGTTCGAATGGGTGACTGACAAGCTCGGCGCCCAGGGCACCGTGTGTGCCGGTGGCCGTTACGACGGCCTGGTCGAGCAGATGGGCGGCAAGCCGACCACTGGTGTTGGCTTCGCCATGGGTATTGAGCGGCTGATCCTGCTGCTGGAAACCCTGGAGCAGGTCCCCGAAGAAATCTCCCGTCAGGTGGACGTGTACTTCTGTGCCTTTGGCGAGGCGGCCGAACTGGCTGCCCTGGCCCTGAGCGAGAAGCTGCGCGACCAACTGCCGAACCTGCGCCTGCAAATCAATGCCGGTGCCGGCAGCTTCAAAAGCCAGTTCAAGAAAGCCGATAAGAGCGGTGCGTTGTATGCACTGATCCTGGGTGATGATGAGTTGGCCCAGCAAGTGGTAAGTTTCAAACCCCTGCGTGGTCAGGGTGAACAACAAAGCATTGCCTTTGATGCGCTTGCAGCGCACCTGGCCACCTGCATCGTGCAGGGTTGAAGCTGTCAAACAGCCGATTTAGCGATTAAGGAGTATTGGGGTGTCGAGTACTGATGATGACCAGCTGGCCGAGTTCAAAGACTGGTGGCAGCGCAACGGCAAGCCCCTGGTCACTGGCGGCTTGCTGGCTTTAGTAGTGGTGTTCGGCTGGCAAGCCTGGCACAAGTATCAGGCTAACCAGTCGCAAGGCGCCTCGATTATCTATCAGCAACTGCTGGAAACCACGCTGACGCCAAACGGCAAGCCTGACCTTGCCCAGGTTGCAGACCTGGCCGGCAAGCTGAAGAGCGAGTTCGGCGGTAGCACCTACGCGCAATACGGCAGCCTGTTCGTCGCAAAAGTTGCGGTCGACAACGGCAAGCTGGATGACGCAGCCTCCGAGCTGAAAGCCATCACCGACAAGCCGGCCAACCCGACACTGGGTGAAATCGCACGTCAGCGTCTGGCTCAGGTACTCGCGGCACAGAACAAGGCCGACGACGCACTGAAACTGCTCGACGGCGATGCTGACAAGGCATTCCTGGCCACTCGTGAAGAGCTCAAGGGCGACCTCCTGGTCCAATTGGGTCGTACCGACGAAGCCAATGCTGCGTACCAAAAAGCCAAGGCGGCGCTGTCTGATGAAGCGGCGGTCGGTGGCTTACAAATCAAGCTCGACGACTTGGCCAAAGGGGATGCGTGACGTGATCCGTTGGAAACATGCAGCATTGCTGGCTCTGGCCGTTTTGGCCGCGGGTTGCAGCAGCAACAGCAAAAAAGAACTGCCTCCGGCCGAGCTGACCAGCTTCAAGGAAGAAGTGGTCCTGCAAAAGCAGTGGAGCCGCTCCATTGGTGACGGTCAGGGCGATCTGTACAACCTGATGGTTCCGGCTATCGACGGTGACACCATCTTCGCTGCTGACTCCACCGGCGTTGTGGTCTCCATGGATCGCATGAACGGCGACGTCAAATGGAAGAAAGATCTCGACTTGCCTGTGTCCGGCGCCGTTGGCGTGGGTTCCGGCATGCTGCTGCTCGGCACGCTGAAAGGCGATGTGGTGGCGCTGGATGAGAGCACTGGTGAAGAGAAATGGCGCGCTCGCGTGACCAGTGAAGTGCTCTCGCCACCGGCTACCAACGGCGACATCGTTGTCGTGCAGACCCAGGATGACCGTGTAATCGGCCTCGACGCCGCCACTGGTAACCAGCGCTGGTTGTACGACAGCACGCCGGCGGTCCTGACCTTGCGCGGTACCAGCGGTCCGGTTGTGACCAGCAACCTCGCACTGGCAGGCCTGTCGACCGGTAAAGTGGTCGCCCTGGACACCCAGAACGGCGTGCCGGCCTGGGAAACCCGGGTCGCTATTCCTCAGGGGCGTTCGGAACTGGACCGCGTAGTGGACATCGACGGTGGCTTGCTGCTGTCGGGTGATACCCTTTACGTCGCCACTTACCAGGGCCGCGTCGCGGCGCTGGACGTGCAAAGCGGCCGGATCAACTGGCAGCGTGATGCTTCCAGCTACGCCGGTGTCGCCCAAGGGTTTGGCAGCGTCTACGTAAGCCTGGCGTCTGGCACGGTTGAAAGTGTCGACGAGCGTTCCACCACTGCATTGTGGAGCAACGACTCCCTGGCTCGCCGTCAGTTGTCGGCACCGGAAGTGTTCTCCAGCTACGTAGCGGTAGGCGATTTTGAAGGCTACCTGCACCTGCTGAGCCAGGTGGACGGTCGCTTCGTCGGTCGCGAACGCATCGACAGCGACGGCCTGCGTGCCCGTCCGCTGGTGGTGGGTAACATGCTTTACGTGTATGGCAACAGCGGCAAACTGGAAGCGCTGACCATCAAGTAATGGTTTGACTATGCTTGGGGTAACACCCAGGCGGCCCCGCTTCGGCGGGGCATGCGGCATTTGAATATGCTGCCCCGAGCACCAGCCGCTGCCTTGCAGCGGCTTTTGTATTTTCTGAAATAACGAAGTGGAGAGCCGCATGGTTCCCGTAATCGCCCTGGTGGGCCGACCGAACGTCGGCAAGTCCACCTTGTTCAACCGCCTGACCAGGACTCGTGACGCCATTGTCGGCGACTTGTCCGGTCTGACCCGTGATCGCCAATACGGTGAGGCAAAGTGGCAAGGGCGCTCCTACATTATTGTCGACACCGGTGGTATCTCCGGTGACGAGCATGGCATGGACGAAAAGATGGCCGAGCAGTCGCTGCTGGCCATTGAAGAAGCTGATGTCGTGTTGTTCCTGGTGGACGCCCGCGCGGGCTACACCGCTGCTGACCAGATGATTGGCGAGCACCTGCGCAAGCGCAACAAGCGTTCCTATGTGGTGGCCAACAAGATCGACAACATCGATCCTGAAATGGCCCGTGCCGAGTTCAGCCCGATGGGCCTGGGCGACGCGATCCCGATCGCCGGTGCCCACGGTCGCGGCATCACCCAGATGCTGGAAATCGCGCTGCGCGACTTCCCGCGTGATGACGTGGATGAAGTCGAAGGCGAAGAAGAAATCGTTGCCGAAGGCGAGGAAGCCAAGCGCATTCCTGGCCCAAGCGAAAAAGACGGTATCAAGATCGCGATCATCGGCCGTCCGAACGTCGGCAAGTCGACCCTGGTCAACCGCATGCTCGGTGAAGACCGGGTAATCGTCTACGACGAGCCCGGCACCACCCGCGACAGTATCTACATCCCGTTCGAGCGTAACGACGAGAAGTACACGCTGATCGACACCGCCGGTGTGCGCAAGCGCGGCAAGATCCACGAGGAAGTTGAAAAGTTTTCCGTGGTGAAAACCCTGCAGGCGATCAAAGACGCCAACGTGGTGATCTTCGTCATGGATGCCCGCGAAGGCGTGGTAGACCACGACCTGAACTTGCTGGGCTTTGCCCTGGAAGCCGGTCGTGCCCTGGTGATCGCGATCAACAAGTGGGACGGCATGACGCCGAGCGAGCGCGACTACGTCAAGGTCGAGCTGCAGCGTCGCCTGTTCTTCGTCGAGTTTGCCGATATTCACTTTATCTCGGCACTGCACGGTACCGGCGTGGGCAACCTCTACGCTTCGGTGCAGAACTCGTTCAAGTCCGCGGTTACCCGCTGGCCGACCAACCGCCTGACCCAGATTCTGGAAGATGCG
This sequence comes from Pseudomonas sp. MWU16-30323, assembly GCF_020515595.1. Taxonomy (NCBI): domain Bacteria; kingdom Pseudomonadati; phylum Pseudomonadota; class Gammaproteobacteria; order Pseudomonadales; family Pseudomonadaceae; genus Pseudomonas; species Pseudomonas sp. MWU16-30323. Next base: position 85,704 of record NZ_JAIWYM010000009.1, on the reverse strand, counting down.
GTCAGCGAGCACGCGCCACCGATGGTCAACAACCGTCGGATCAAGCTGCGTTACGCTCACTTGGGTGGTGCCAACCCGCCGATTATCGTGATCCACGGTAACCAGCTGGAGAAGGTGCCGAAGTCCTACGTGCGTTACCTGGAAAACACCTATCGCCGTGTCTTGAAACTGGTCGGCACGCCGATCCGTATCGAGTTCAAGGGTGGCGAGAACCCGTACGAAGGTAACAAGAACAGCCTCACCGACCGCCAGGTCAACAAAAAGCGCCGGATGATGACGCACCACAAGAAAGCCGACAAAAAGCGCCGCGACAAGCGCTGATCCTGATCGGTTGAAAAAGGGCTCTTTAAGAGCCCTTTTTTGTGCCAGGCGGTTGACCCCTCGCGGCATGCAGCTTAAAACTTGGGGCTCACCGCAAGGGGCGCACCGATGATCACCAGTAAGCTGCCGAATGTCGGCACCACCATCTTCACCACCATGTCGCAACTTGCCGCCGAAACCGGTGCGCTCAACCTGTCCCAGGGGTTTCCCGACTTCAACGGGCCTCAAGGTTTGCTCGATGGCGTGGGCAAGCACATTGCCCTTGGCCATAACCAATACGCACCCATGACCGGCCTGCCGGTGCTGCGCCAGCAGGTGGCGGCCAAGATCGCCCGCAGCTATGGCGCCACGGTGAATGCCGACAGCGAAGTGACCATCACCCCTGGCGCCACTGAGGCGATCTTCTGCGCGATCCAGGCGGTGATCCGCAGCGGTGATGAAGTGATCGTGTTCGATCCGGCCTACGACAGCTATGAGCCTTCTGTGGAGCTGGCAGGCGGTCGCTGCGTACACGTGCAACTGGGGCTGCATGACTTCGCTCTGGACTTCGAACAGATCAAGGCGGCGCTGTCCCCGCGCACCCGCATGATCATCCTCAACAGCCCGCACAACCCCACCGGTGCCCTGATCAGCCGCGCCGAGCTGGACCAGTTGGCCGAGTTGATCCGCGACCGTGACATCTACCTGGTCAGCGACGAGGTCTACGAGCACCTGGTGTTCGACGGTGTACCCCACGTCAGCGTGCTGGCCCACGAGGAACTGTACCAGCGCGCCTTCGTGGTCAGCTCCTTCGGCAAGACCTACCACGTCACCGGCTGGAAAACCGGCTATGTGGTCGCGCCGCCGGCCCTCAGCGCCGAGCTGCGCAAGGTGCATCAATATGTCAACTTTTGCGGGGTGACCCCGTTGCAGTACGCTTTGGCAGACTTCATGGCCGAACACCCGGAACACGTCGAGGAACTGCCGGCTTTCTATCAAGCCAAGCGCGACCTGTTCTGCGACCTGCTGGAACCGTCGCGTTTCAGCTTTACCCGGGTGGCCGGTACTTACTTCCAACTGGTGGATTACTCACAGATTCGCCCCGACCTGGATGACGTCGCCATGTCGCTATGGATGACCCGCGAACATGGCGTGGCGACCATCCCGGTCTCGGTGTTCTACCAGAACCCACCGCAAGGCCAGCGCCTGGTGCGACTGTGCTTTGCCAAACGCGAGGAAACGCTGCGTCAAGCAGCCGAGAAACTATGCGTGATCTGAGTGCACTGCCCAACCTGAACATTGCCCTGGTGCAAACCACCCTGGCCTGGCACGACCGCCAGGCCAACCTGGAGCATTTCGAACTGCTGCTGGAACAGGCCAAGGGTGCCGACCTGATCGTGCTACCGGAGATGTTTACCACCGGTTTTTCCATGGAATCGCAAACCCTCGCCGAGCCTGAAAACGGCCCCACCCATCAATGGTTGCTGGCCCAGGCGAAGAAGTACAACGCCGTGATCACCGGCAGCGTGATCATCCAGGCCGCCGACGGCAGCCACCGCAATCGCCTGCTGTGGGCGCGCCCGGAGGGTGAGGTGCTGCACTACGACAAGCGTCATCTGTTCCGTATGGCCGGTGAGCACGACCACTACACCCCGGGCGAGCGTCAGGTGCAGTTTGAACTCAAGGGTTGGCGGATTCGTCCGTTGATCTGCTACGACCTGCGCTTCCCGGTGTGGAGCCGTGACGCCCAGGACACGGACCTGCTGCTGTACACCGCCAACTGGCCGGGTGCACGGCGTCAGCACTGGAACCGCTTGTTGCCGGCACGGGCCATTGAAAACCTGTGCTACGTGGCGGCGGTGAATCGGGTGGGCACGGACGGGAAGGGTTTTGCCTACACCGGCGACAGCCAGGTCGTGGACTTCCAGGGCGAAAGCCTGCTGAGCGCAGGGGAGGCGGACGGGGTGTTCCAGGTGTGCCTGGACGCAGCGGAATTGGCGGAGTACCGCACACGCTTCCCGGCGAACCTGGATGCGGACAGCTTTGAGTTTGTCTAAAGGACCTCCATCGCCAGGGAGATCGCTATCGCGGGCAAGCCCGGCTCCCACATTTGATCTGAATCGTCTGGAGGAATGCATTCCCCTGTGGGAGTCGGGCTTGCCCGCGATGAGGCCCTGACAGTCACCACAAATTTCGAACTCCAATAAAAAGGCCCCTGGATTCTCATCCCGGGGCCTTTTGCATGTCAGCGGTTGGAACTTACGCCGCTTTCGCTTCCAGCTGGCTCAACGAGCGGTTCAGCGCACTGAACACCGCCTTGAAGCTCGCCGTGGTGATGTTTTCATCAATACCCACACCGTGCACCGGACGCTCACCGTTCACCCGCAGCTCAATGTAAGCCGCTGCCTTGGCATGGGTGCCGGCACCAATCGCGTGTTCGTTGTAGTCCATGATCTCGACACCAATCGGCAGGCCGGCCACCAGCGCCTCCAGGGCGCCGTTGCCTTTACCGTGCCAGCGCAGGTTGGTTTCGCCCTGGCCCTTGCCGGAGACTTCAACTTCCACCGAGCTGTTGCCGTTCTCTTCCTGCAAGCGATGGCTCACCAGCGCGTAAGGAATGTTGGCTTGCAGGTATTCGCGCTGCAACAAGCTGTAGATCTGTGCGGCAGTCATCTCCAGCCCCACGCGGTCGGTTTCGGCCTGTACCACCTGGCTGAACTCGATCTGCATGCGGCGCGGCAAGCTGATGCCGTATTCCTGCTCCAACAGGTAAGCGATGCCGCCTTTGCCCGACTGGCTGTTGACGCGAATCACCGCTTCGTAGCTGCGGCCAATGTCGGCCGGGTCGATCGGCAAGTACGGGACTTCCCACAGGGCATCGTCTTTCTGCTGGGAGAAGCCCTTGCGGATGGCGTCCTGGTGGGAGCCGGAGAAGGCGGTGTGAACCAGGTCGCCGACGTACGGGTGACGCGGGTGCACCGGGATCTGGTTGCACTCTTCGACAACCTTGCGGATGCCGTCGATGTCGGAGAAGTCCAACTGAGGGTCGAGGCCCTGGGTGTACATGTTCAACGCCACGGTCACCAGGTCGACGTTACCGGTACGCTCGCCGTTGCCGAACAGGCAGCCTTCGACACGGTCGGCGCCAGCCATCAGGCCCAATTCGGTCGCGGCCACGCCGGTGCCACGGTCGTTGTGGGTGTGCAGACTGATGATCACGCTGTCACGACGGTTGATATGGCGACCGAACCACTCGATCTGGTCGGCATAGATGTTCGGGGTGGCGCATTCAACGGTGGCCGGCAGGTTGAGGATCACCTTGTGCTCAGGCGTCGGGTTCCAGACCTCGATCACCGCGTCACAGACTTCCTTGGCGAACTCCAGCTCAGTGGCGCTGAACGTCTCTGGCGAGTACTCGAAGGTCCACTGGGTTTCCGGCTGCTGGGCGGCGTATTTGACGAACAGCTTGGCCGCGTTGACCGCGATGGCCTTGATGCCGTCCTTGTCCTGGTTGAACACGATGCGGCGGAACGACGGCGACGTGGCGTTGTACAAGTGAACGATGGCCTTTTTCGCCCCGCGCAGGGATTCGAAGGTGCGTGCGATCAAGTCTTCACGGCCCTGGGTCAGCACCTGGATGGTGGTGTCCTCGGGGATGTGATTGTCTTCGATCAGGGTACGCACGAAGTCGAAATCGGTTTGTGATGCGGCCGGGAAGGAGGCTTCGATTTCCTTCACGCCGACGGCGACCAGGGTCTTCCAGAAGCGCAGCTTTTTCACCGCGTCCATCGGTTCGATCAGCGACTGGTTGCCGTCGCGCAAGTCGGAACTGCACCAGATCGGCGCGGTGGTGATGGTCTTCGACGGCCAGGTGCGGTCCGGGATATCAATGGTCGGGAACGCGCGGTATTTCGAAGACGGATCTTTGAGCATGCTCATCGGGAAATCCTTTGTTTAAGGGCCGAAAAAAGGCGGCCTGCCGTAAAACTGTTATTGGGGGAAAAGCAGAAGACGAGGCAGATCGATTCAGCCTGGCAGTCGTGCGCTGACTAGGCACAGGCTGCGGTGCTGGCGGAGCTGAATGAGGGTGTGAGAGGTTTTCATAAGTCCAACCCTAACCGCCGGGGTGAAAGATGGCAAGCAGTCGAAAAAAATTGAGAGAAGTTCTGCTATTGGTGCAGAAAACGAGATTTTATGGTTGAGAATTGTGCGTGACGCTGTTTTGTTTGCGCGCCCGTTGCCGGGTGCGCAATTGAGTGTCAGGGCTGAAACGCGCCGATAAAGATCGCTGGATCCACCCGGGCGTCGTTCAGGCTGATGTTCCAATGCATATGCGGCCCGGTCGCCCGGCCCGTGGAACCGACCTTGCCCACCACCGCACCACGGGCCAGTTGCTGGCCTACGCTCACGTCAATCTTCGACATATGGCAGAATATGCTGATAAAGCCCTGGCCATGGTCCACAAACACGGTGTTGCCGTTAAAGAAGTAGTTGCCAGTCAGAATCACCTTGCCCGCTGCCGGGGTCTTGATCGGCGTGCCAGCGCCTACGGCAAAGTCCAGGCCGGAATGCGGATTACGCTCCTCGCCATTGAAGAAACGTCGCACGCCGAATTTGCTCGACAGTGGCCCGTTCACCGGCTTGTCCAGCAGCAGGTTGCTTGGCGTGTTCGGGCTGAAGCTGCGATACGCCTTGAGCTGGACCGCCAGTTCGCCTTCGATGCGCTTGAGTTGCGCCGGGTCCGGGTTCACCTGGCTTTTGTTCTTCAGGGTGATGTGCTGCTCAGGGTACTTCTTGAACCCCACGACAAACGGCAGGTTCTGGCTGCCGCTGGTGATGCGTTGGGTGCCGGGTTTGACCGTCAGCGGAATGCCCACAATCGCCAGCCAGTTGTTCTGTTCCTTCACCACCAGCACTGGCCGGTTCAGGTAGGTGGCTTTGGGCGCCGTCGCCGATGTGCCGAGGTCGACCACCGCGACGCCACCGGGCACCGGCTTGTTCAGCAGCCGAGTGATGTAGCTGTCGGCGTGGGCATTGAAGGTCAGGCACAACAGCATCAACAAACTTAAAAAGCGTGGCATCAATCAATCCAGTAACGAGAGGGTGACGGGCGTCAGGTGGTTGTCTTCCACCCGCACTTGCAATTGGCCTTCACCGAGGCGCGCGGTGAGGCGCTGGCCGGTGTGGGTTTGCGCGGCATTGCGAATCGCCTGGCCGCGTTCGTCGAGCAGGATGCTGTAGCCGCGTCCAAGCGTCGCCAGTGGGCTGACCACGTGCAGCGTCTGCACCTGGCTTTGCAGTTGCAGGCGACGGGCCTTGAGGCCTTCGCGCATGGCGCGGGGCAGGCGTTCGGCAAGGCTGTCCAGGCGCTGGCGCAGCAGGGCCAGTTGACGGCCAGGGTGTTGGCCGGCGAGGCGGGTTTCCAGGCGGATCAGCCGTTCACGACGGGTATTCAGGTTGCGCTCGAAGGCCCGGCGCAGGCGCATGTCCAGGTCGTCGAGGCGTTGGGCTTGCTGGCGCAGGCGTTCGCCCGGGTGACGCAGGCGGCGGGCCATGCCTTCCAGGCGCAGGCGGTCGTGGGTCAGGCGATTGCGCATCAGCATCACCAGGCGACGGTGCAGATTCTCTACCTGGCGAGTCAGGTGACTGGAATCCGGCGCTAACAGCTCGGCAGCGGCGGAAGGGGTCGGGGCGCGTACGTCGGCGACAAAGTCGCTGATCGACACATCGGTCTCATGGCCAACGGCGCTGACGATCGGTGTCACGCAGGCGTCCACCGCACGCGCCACCGCTTCTTCGTTGAAGCACCAGAGGTCTTCCAGCGAGCCGCCGCCACGGGCCAGGATCAACGCGTCGAAGCCCCGTGCGTCGGCCAGCTTCAGTGCGCGGACGATTTGCGCGACCGCTTCACGGCCTTGCACCGCCGTCGGGATCAACGTCAGCTCCACGTTGGGTGCCCGGCGGCGGAACACGCTGATGATGTCGCGAATCACCGCGCCGGTGGGCGAGCTGATAATGCCGATGCGCCTTGGGTGTGCGGGCAGCGGTACCTTGCGCTCGGCACTGAACAGGCCTTCGGCGCTGAGTTTTTCCTTCAGCGCGTCGAAGGCCAGGCGCAAGGCGCCGTCACCGGCTGGCTCCACGGTGTCGAGAATCAGCTGATAGTCGCCACGGCCTTCGAAGAGCGAGACCTTGCCCCGTACCTTCACCGCCAGGCCGTCTTTCAACGCCTGCCGTACCCGGGCGGCGTTCTGCCGGAACAGCGCACAACGCACCTGGGCGCCGCTGTCCTTTAGGGTGAAGTACACGTGGCCGGAGGCCGGGCGGGCGAGGTTGGAGATCTCGCCTTCGACCCAGATATTGGTGAACACGTCTTCCAGCAACACCCGCGCACGGCCGTTGAGCTGGCTGACAGTCAGGACTTCGCGGTCCAGGCCCAGACGGGCAAAGGGATCTTTAATCATGGGCGGCAGTTTATAGGCATTCGTGCAGGGTTTGACAGAACTGCTCCACCAGCGCACTCGGCGTTTGCTGGCAGGCGAGGGCGACGGTGCTTTGGCAATCGGGGTCGGCCAAGGGCAGAAAATGAATGTTGGCCGGCGCGATGTCCTGCATCGACTCCGGCAGCAGGGCGATCCCGAATCCGGCCTGGATCAGCTGCAACTGCGTGGTCTTGCGCGACATCACCCGGGCGGCCTTGGGGAAAAATCCTGCACGCATGCACAACTCGGCTGACAGGTAACTCAGCCCTCCACGCTGGGGGTGAGGGATCGAGATAAACGCTTCGTTCTTCAGTTGCGCCAAATCGATACCGGATGTGTGCCCGGCCAACCGATGACTCGGCGGCACCGCCAGCAACAGCCGCTCGCTATATAAAGGCACGATGCGCACGCCCTCGCGCTGGCGCAACACCGGCAAGCGCAACAGCCCGACTTCCAGCCGACCGTCGGCGATTTCTTCCAACTGGGCTTCGGAGGACAGTTTGGCGATGTCCATCGACACGCCCGGGCACTGTTCCAACCAGGCACCGATGCCGCGCAGCAGGCGGCCACTCATCGGTACCGTGCTCGAATGGCTCATGCGCAGGGTACCGAGTTGGCCATTGCCCACTTGCGTCGCCATTTCACTGGCTTTGAGCAGTTCGCCCAGCAGGTTGCGCGCCCGTGGGTAAAACGTTTCGCCCGCAGCCGTCAGTCGTGGCTGGCGCGCAGTGCGTTCGAACAAAGGCGTTTGCAGCAGGTTTTCCAGTTCCTTGATCTGCCGGCTGAGGGCCGATTGCGCCACAAACAGCCGCTCGGCCGCCGCGCTGAAGCTGCCGCTCTCGGCGATTTCGACGAAGTAACGCAACTGCCGGGTGGAAATCACAAGTCATGCCTTTTCGAGATGAGTGATGGGCTTTGAAGATATTAGTCGCAACCCTCGCCAATGGCTAAAGTGATGGCCATCTCCAATAAGGAATACCTCATGAGCCCGGTCGAACTGTTGAGTCATTGGTCGTTTGGCGGTGTTGACTGGCTAGTGATCGGCGTGGCGATTGCCCTGGCGTATATCGTGTTCGGTATCGCAGGCTTTGGTACCGCGCTGGTGGCGGGGCCGATCCTGATTCTGTTCATGCCGTTGTCGAAGATCATTCCGTTGCTGGTGCTGCTGGATTTTGTCGCGGCCTTTGGCAACCTCCTGCAATCGCGGCGGGATGTGGTGAAACCGGAATTGCTGAGGCTGCTGCCGTGCATGGCGATTGGCTGCACCCTTGGGGTGATCTTCCTGCTCAACCTGCACTCTGATTTATTGCTGCTATTGATGGGGCTGTTTATCAGCGCCTATGCGATCTACAGCCTGGCGGTGAAGGCCAAGCCCACACAGCTGGCGGCCGGCTGGGCGATTCCCATGGGGGTTGTCGGTGGGCTGTTCGGGGCGTTGTTCGGCAGCGGCGGTTTTTTATATGCGATCTACCTCAACAGCCGCTTGCCCAAGGACGGCGCGCGGGCGACCCAGAGCGCGTTGATCAGTTGCAGCACAGTGGTGCGCCTGGGCCTGTTTCTGATCGCGGGCGTGTATGCCGAGCTACCCTTATTGATGTTGGCGGTGTGCCTGTTGCCGGCCATGGCGCTCGGGCTGTGGGCGGGGCGGCGGTTGACCCTGCGCATGTCCCGAGAGGCATTCGTGCGGTTGGTGACCTGGCTGGTGCTGGCCAGTGGCATTGCCTTGATTGCCCGTTACTTGAGTACTTGACCTGTGGGTGTCAGGGATTAAGCTGCCGGGCTTTAGGGCCTCTTCGCGAGCAAGCCCGCTCCCACATTCGACTGCATTTATCCTGTAGGAATGCGGTCGAATGTGGGAGCGGGCTTGCTCGCGAAGGCGTCAGAAGCCACACCGCAGGACACCCAGGCACCATGAACTCCCAAAGCATCCTTGTCCCCAAGATCTCCACCTTGCCCGTCCACGAACCCCGCGCCCGGGCGATTGTGCGCTGGCTGGTGCGCAAGAACATCGTCAAGGAAGAACTCACCACATGCGGGCGCACCGGCAACCGCATGGGCTATGCCCTGGCCGACGGTGCCCGCGCCGTGGTGCTGCATCCCGATGCGCTGCCGTTCAACGAGCCAATCAACGGCCTGGAGATTATCTACAAGCGCTGCATCTACACCCCGGCCAAGGGTTTTCTCGAAGAAGCCGGCTGCCCGGAATGCCTCAAGGAAGTCGGCGAAGCCCTGTTCGAAAGCCTGGAAGACTGGATGCCCGGTCACACCGATAACTTCACCTGCCCGTTGTGTGGGCATGAAGACGACATCAATGGCTTCCTGTTCCTGCAGGAATGCGGCTTTTCCAACCTGGGATTCATCTTCAATAACTGGGCGGAGGCGGGGTTCAAGCAGAGTTTTATCGACGAATTTGCCGATTGGCTGGACCAGAAGATGAGTTGGGTCAAAGTCGAGCTTTGACCTGATGTGATCGTTCCCACGCTCCCGCGTGGGAACGCTTCCCGTGACGCTCCGCGTCGCCCTGGCCAGGACGCGGAGCGTCCAAAGCGGCATTCCAACGCAGAGCGTGTGAACGATCAGTGCTGCAAAAGTCATCCATCTATCAGTATTACCAAGTTTGTCAGAGTTTTACATTGAACCCGAGGGGGTGTCTGACTATAATGGCGCGCTTCCATTTTCCCGCTCGGGAGCCCCCGCGATGCTGCGTATCAGCCAAGAAGCTCTGACATTCGACGACATTCTCCTAGTGCCCGGTTATTCCGAGGTGCTTCCTAACGAAGTCAGTCTCAAGACCCGCCTAACCCGTGGCATCGAGCTGAATATTCCTCTGGTTTCCGCTGCCATGGACACCGTCACTGAAGCCCGTTTGGCAATCGCCATGGCTCAGGAAGGCGGCATCGGCATCATCCACAAGAACATGACCATCGAGCAGCAAGCTGCCGAAGTTCGCAAGGTCAAGCGTTACGAAGCCGGTGTGGTCAAGGACCCGATCACCATCGAGGCCGATGCCACCGTTCGTGACCTGTTCGACCTGACCCGCCTGCACAACATCTCCGGCGTTCCGGTGCTGCACGATGGCGACCTGGTCGGCATCGTCACGTCCCGTGACGTGCGTTTCGAGAACCGTCTTGAAGTCACCGTCCGCGAAGTGATGACGCCTAAAGAGCGCCTCGTGACTGTCAAGGAAGGCGCCGACAAGAACGATGTGCGCGAACTGCTGCACAAGCACCGCATCGAACGCGTACTGATCGTCGACGACAAATTCGCCCTCAAGGGCATGATGACCGTCAACGACATCGAAAAAGCCAAGGCTTACCCGCTGGCCAGCAAGGACGATCAAGGTCGTCTGCGCGTAGGCGCTGCGGTCGGTACCGGCAAAGACACCGGTGACCGTGTAGCGGCCCTGGTGGCTGCCGGTGTTGACGTGGTGGTGGTCGACACTGCCCACGGCCACTCCAAAGGCGTGATCGACCGCGTTCGCTGGGTCAAACAGAATTTCCCTGACGTGCAAGTGATCGGCGGCAACATTGCCACCGGCGCTGCCGCCAAGGCCCTCGCCGAAGCCGGTGCTGATGCGGTCAAGGTCGGTATCGGCCCTGGCTCGATCTGCACCACCCGTATCGTGGCCGGTGTAGGCGTGCCGCAAATCAGCGCCATTGCCAACGTCGCCGCTGCCCTTGAAGGCACTGGCGTACCGTTGATCGCCGACGGCGGCATCCGTTTCTCCGGTGACCTGTCCAAGGCCATCGTCGCCGGTGCTTCCTGCGTGATGATGGGCTCGATGTTCGCCGGTACTGAAGAAGCGCCGGGCGAGATCGAACTGTTCCAGGGTCGTTCGTACAAGGCTTACCGCGGCATGGGTTCCCTGGGCGCCATGTCCCAGGCTCAAGGTTCTTCCGACCGTTACTTCCAGGACTCCTCCGCGGGCGCCGAGAAGCTGGTACCGGAAGGCATTGAAGGGCGTGTTCCGTACAAGGGCACCCTGAGCGCCATCATCCATCAACTGATGGGCGGCCTGCGTTCCTCGATGGGCTACACCGGCAGCGCCGACATCGAAGAAATGCGCACCAAGCCTGAGTTCGTGCGGATCACCGGTGCCGGCATGGCCGAGTCCCACGTCCACGACGTACAGATCACCAAGGAAGCGCCAAACTACCGCGTAGGTTGATGCTTTCAGCAAATAGTTAAGTAACCGGGGCTGTCTTATTCAGCCCCGAGTTGTTTCTGATTCATTAGACGAGACTGATCTCATGGCCCTCGACATTCACGCCCACCGCATCCTGATCCTCGACTTCGGTTCCCAGTACACCCAGCTGATCGCCCGCCGCGTGCGTGAAATCGGCGTGTACTGCGAACTGCATCCGTTCGACATGGACGACGAAGCGATTCGCGAATTCGCTCCAAAAGGCGTCATTCTCGCCGGCGGCCCCGAGTCCGTGCACGAAGCCAACAGCCCGCGTTGCCCGCAGGCGGTGTTTGACCTGGGCGTCCCGGTCTTCGGTATCTGCTACGGCATGCAGACCATGGCCGAGCAGTTGGGCGGCAAGGTTGAAGGCTCCGAGCTGCGTGAATTCGGTTACGCCCGTGTCGACGTGGTCGGCAAGAGCCGCCTGCTGGACGGCATCGAAGACCACATCGACGCCGATGGCCTGTTCGGCCTCGACGTATGGATGAGCCACGGTGACAAGGTCACCCGGATGCCGGAAGACTTCCACATCCTGGCCAGCACCCCGAGCTGCCCGATTGCCGGCATGTTCAACGACGAGCGCGGCTACTACGGCGTGCAGTTCCACCCGGAAGTGACCCACACCAAGCAAGGCGGTCGCATCCTGTCGCGCTTCATCCTCGACATCTGCCAGTGCGAAGCCCTGTGGACCCCGTCGAAGATCGCTGAAGACGCCATCGCCAACGTACGTGCCCAGGTCGGCACCGACAACGTCCTGCTGGGCCTGTCCGGCGGCGTTGACTCCTCCGTGGTTGCGGCATTGCTGCACAAGGCCATCGGCGACCAGCTGACTTGCGTCTTCGTCGACAACGGCCTGCTGCGCCTGCACGAAGGCGAGCAGGTGATGGCCATGTTCGCCGAGAACATGGGCGTCAAGGTGATCCGCGCCAACGCTGAAGATCAGTTCCTGAACAACCTGGCCGGCGAGTCCGACCCGGAGAAGAAGCGCAAGATCATCGGCCGCACCTTCATCGACGTATTCGATGCCCAGTCCAACAAACTGGACAACATCAAGTACCTCGCCCAGGGCACCATCTACCCGGACGTGATCGAGTCGGCAGGCGCCAAGAGCGGCAAGGCCCACGTGATCAAGTCCCACCACAACGTGGGTGGCCTGCCTGAGGAAATGAACCTCAAGCTGGTAGAGCCACTGCGCGAACTGTTCAAGGACGAAGTCCGTCGTCTGGGCCTCGAACTCGGCCTGCCGTACGACATGGTCTACCGCCACCCATTCCCGGGCCCGGGCCTGGGCGTGCGGATCCTCGGTGAAGTGAAGAAGGAATACGCCGACCTGCTGCGTCGCGCCGACCACATCTTCATCGAAGAGCTGCGCAAGGCTGACTGGTACCACAAGGTCAGCCAGGCGTTCGTAGTGTTCCAGCCGGTGAAATCGGTTGGCGTGGTCGGCGATGGCCGTCGTTACGCCTGGGTTGTGGCCCTGCGTGCGGTGGAAACCATCGACTTCATGACCGCCCGTTGGGCACACCTGCCGTACGAACTGCTGGAGACTGTCAGCGGTCGTATCATCAATGAGATCGAAGGTATTTCGCGCGTGACTTATGACGTGTCGAGCAAGCCGCCGGCGACGATTGAGTGGGAGTGAGTTCTTTCCATATGCCCCAAAAGCCCGCCTAATCGCGGGCTTTTGTTTGTGCGACGCTTAAGTTTCTGCTGCTTTAGCCGAAAAGAATACACGCTGCTTCTATGGATCCTGCTGTGTGTAGCAGTCAGTAGGTGCATATTGTTTTGTTCGCTGATAGGGAGAGGTTTTGTAGTGGAAATGTTTTTTGTACTGTTGATGTTATGTGTGCTGTTTTGGGAAAGGGGTGGCGATGCAAAAACGGAACTGCTCAAGGTAGTGGTCGAAAATAAACGGGGCCTCATCAAATATCTTGGCTCTGCAGCACTGCTCGCCATGACGTTGTCCGTGCTGCCTAGTTTATTGCTGTCAATTTATATGCGACAGCATGGTTTTTTTGCTTACGAGATCTTTGGCTCCCAGCAGGGAGGTATGCGCATTATTAGTTTGAATGTGCTATTTAATTTTATTGTTTTGTCTGTGTCTTTGATGGGGGCTGCTATATTTTGGAAGGCGAAAGCTCCTTGGCCTCTAGTTGCTTTGTCAACTGTGGCAGCGCTTCTGGTTGCTGTGGGACTACTCGGTGTTGCGTATTACGCTAAGAGTTATGATCTCTTGGTTGCAACGTTGTTCTTCGCATTTTTGATAGGAGGCTATGTACTCTTTTGGATTTCTAATGGCATTGATGGGAAAATCAATCGCTGGTGGGTGCCGTTGGTTTTTTCAGGGATAGCACTAGTTACTCCTGTTATATTTCATTCCTATGCGGCTGCGCTTGCCGGTAACGCTCTGTTTCAGATGCGTGTTGGAGGAATGCCTGTTGTGCTAACCGAGCCGTTAGGGTTTGGTAAATCTGTTTCTGGTAGTGCCATTGAAGGGAAGCTGCTATTAAGAACTCCCGAGCTTTATTATTTGGAAGTGGCAGGCGAGAACAGCACTAACGCGCATTCAGTAGTAATTGTCAGTTCGGAGAGTGCCTCTATTAGCTATAAGTTTAACGATAAATGATTTAATCGGCAGGCTGGAACCTCGCCTGGAATAATTGCGATATATGAGCTTCCTTGCATCTCTATGTGAATACCGTGGATTGTGAGGTATATCGCTGCTTCCGGATCACCGTGATCAGCCGCTTAATGCGGGGATAATGTGGTTGATCACGGCGCTGTGCGAGGTCAATACTGTGAGTCGAGGAACTGGTACTTTATCTGGTATCAAGCAGCAATCTGATTTGTAGAGTTAATAGGTAGCAGCCTCTTGTCATCTTTTGGCTCTACGTTTCTTTCGCGAAAGGCACTTGGGCAGGCAGAGCAGATGATGTTCGGTGCCAGCTCCGGGGTCCGCGATGAGGTTGGCTTCCTAATTGTTCACCAACGTTACGCAGACCATTTCTTCCCGGGCACCTCGGTTCTGCACACCCGGCTCCGATACGCGCTCCTCATTCCGTGGCTATATCAGAGCTTGCGGGCGAAGCGGCCGTCCCCAAAGATTTCGGGCACGCATTCACTGATCTTGAGCATAAGCTGACCGGGCGCCTTCAGTTCAAGGGTAGTGGAGGGGAACCCGACGGCGTGATCGGTGGTGAGGTCTATCCTCGTACAATCAGCCAGCCGCCTGCCTATGTCTACTGGACGGCGCTCACGAAATGGGGATTGATCGGCGCCCGCCCCGACGGACGCCCCTGGAGCCGCCCCGATATGGCGCGGCTACTTGCGGCCGGAAGCAAGCGGTCGATGCACGATGACGACGGCAAGCCCTTCGATGCGGTCACGCTCCCTTTTCCTTTAGGCCAATGATGGGGGGGCGTTAATTCCACAATTGATCCTGTTGCGAACGGAATAATTATTTTATTTATTTAATCTTATTCAACGTCGTAATTGATCAAGAATCATCAGGTGAACATGAATATCCACCTTTTTCATATGCTCCAGGTCAGCCTTTCCTCCAATGCAAAGGGCGGGCTCGAACGCGTACATCTCATCTTCGCCAACCGGCCCAAGCTTTGCCAGTGCGCGCTGGAACAGCGGCTTGCCTTGATTGTCCTCAAAGTCGAGACTTTCCCGACTGGTAGAACCGAGGAATATACCCAGCGTTCTATCCGGGACCGGATTGGGCTTACTCAATTGGTTCTTCAACGCAACAATACCGCCCGCTAGACTTGATATTGTAATTTTGCGCTGGTAACGCTCACCCCATGCATACAACGAACCAAATGCATCCCTGGCGATCACATTATAGTTGTCGACTTCTGCCAAGCCACTGCCCTGCAGCCACCTATCGAGCGTCGCCTTGTATGGCTCGGGGTCTACAATCCAGAACAGCCCATCAGCATAAGAGCACCAACCTTCATTCTGCCAATAACCAAGCAGGGCCTTGGGTAATATTGAGCGATACTTGTCGATACTTGACTTGGGCACTTCTCGACGCGAGTTTGGTTCGCCTAGATTATCGATCAATGATTGAAAAAAATCATCTCTCAATTTCCACGCCCTCTTAGTAACTCCAGTCTGACATTCATCTTCGCCTGCCCTGAACCGTTGGCGATGGCGGAAGACACTGTCTGATCCAGCGCTTTCAAGCGGCTCGGCCATCTACCGTTATCCTTTGATCCACTTCCTGGTCACGCCACCCTTTGCACCACCGTCGCCTTCAGTCGCAATGCTGCCGACCTGCCAGGCAAATTCGCCGATTGCCTTTTGCGAGCTGACTGTTATAGGTATAGGCGGAAATAAATTGCCATCTAGCAAACGACAGTATTCTCCCCGTTTACACTTTCAAAGATAGCGCCTGTCACACCAGCTTGCTCCATTCTAAGCTTGACTTTTTCGCTGACGATTAGAGCGCCTAGGTGTTTTTTGATTCGAAAAATATTTTCCCCATTAACCTTTGCTGGGTCAATAACAAGGTTCAAGAAAACTCTATACTCACCTGCCCTGTCTGGGCGGACTGAATCATCTGATTTGTATTTTTCAAATATAGAGCGTGTCTCATCTACACAGTCGATTTGTGTTTCCACAATCATTACATAAAATTCATCTTGGTGGCCTGCGACTTTCGCAGGCTCAAGTACGATGTGCCTGAAGGGTTCATCAAAATCGGAAATACCGATAAGTGATTTTTTTGCTTTATGACTGATGATGGGAACGGAGGCGTATCCAGCCAGGGAGAAGTCTAGAGCAACACCATCACTTTGCATTTCAATTTCATAAGTGCTAGGCTCCATATATTCTACCGGTGGGTCTGTAAAGAACCAGTTATTGCAGTGTTTGATGCTGCCTAAGTACCATCTATTGTTAATGTTTGTATCTTCTCGCAATAAGTAGTATTTCATGTCAGTCTCTCGTGAGCCACTTGTTGACGGCGCTGCCGGGTGTTACTGCTTCAGCCTTGATTTTAGTCAAGGTATTAAGCACTGCGTCTTTATACTGTGGTGTATTTGGGATTAGTCCACGTGTAGCGTCATCTAGGCTACCATATACGTACTGATGATAACTCTGCGGATGTGGTCCTCTATGCCCAGGAACAGCCACAAGATTTTCTGTTGCTTTATTTATATCCAAGTCTGAGCCATCAAAAAACTTTTGAAAGGCTTTGGACCAAGCAATCTGACCGTTTGCGCTCGCACTGCATTTGTTGGTGCAAATATGATGGATGGGGATGCTTGAATAATCGGGTGGTGCGGCGACGGGAGTCCGCCCGTCCTCAAGCACTACGTATCCGCCACTGTTTTGTCGATAAATAGGCTTACCATCACTTGTATACCTACCGGTGGAATCGTATGTGCCGCCTCGTGGTCCTGTAACTGTCACAGTACCGTCTGCATTTTCTACAACGACATACCCATCGGGAACCTTATGTTTTGCAGGGGCGGGAAGCGCCAGAGGGCTTTCAATCGGAGCGCTTTCAGCAGTTTTTCCTGCGTTAGCTCCGCCCGTGCTTCCGCGCTCAGCAAGAGTCGTCGTTTCAAAATCCGTCACTGCGCTCATCGGATTCGGATTTTTAGCACTCTTCGCAGCAAGCTTCTCGATTCTAGCCACCTCAGCCATCTTTTCAAGCTGCTGCGCTCCAACCTTGATCCCTGCCTTGGCCAGCGCCACGCCACCTTTCGCAGCCCCGCCGACGCCCGTTGCAATGCTGCCGACCTGCCAGGCGATTTCGCCGATGGCTTTGCCCAACGCTTCGGCGTTTTCATCGCCGCCGACTTCCAGCGCGGTCTTGATCGTTTCTATCTTGACGTTGAGTTCGTTGACGACGCTGTCGCCAAACTGCTTTCTGGCCTCCGGGTTATTAATCAGTTGGCCAAGGCCGGTAAGCCCTTCGATGGGGTGCGCAACAAATTCGGCGAGGCCCGTGACGTCATTCCAGCCTGACTGGGCCAACCCCTTGCCGATGCCGAACTGGGTCAGAACATCCTGCCTGCCGCTGATGTACGACCATTTGGCAACGACTTTGCCGGCGGCAATCAGGCCTTTTGCTTCGTCATACTCCTTCTTGAACTGCACGATCTGCTGAGTCGCCAGCCAGTTGTTATCCACCGCCGCACCCGCCGCGGTATTGGCGGTGGTCGGGTCGATGGAGGCGCTGGTCGCTGCCAGGCCGGTCACCAGGCTGACGATCAGGTTGCGCTTGGCTTCGCGTTGTTCTTCGCTTTCGTCGGGGCTGCTTTGTGAGAACAGGCCGGTGAGCAGGCTTGATGCCGCCGCGCCTGCCGCGCCGCTGCCGCAACTTTGACTGCTGGCGGCGGCACCGGCGCAGGCGACGATGCCGTGCAGTGCGGCGTGCAGTGGCGAGCCTTCGGTGAGCTCGCCTTTGGCCACCAGGTCGCCGATGTAGCCGGCACCCCGTTGCTGCACATAATTGACCACCAGGCCTTGCACGAAGGCAGCGTTGCCCGCGCTGATATTGCCGCCTGCAGCACCGATCAGGGCAGTGGTGATCTGGCGATAGGTGCCGCCTGCGCCCCAGTTTTCGGAGATCGCGTTGGCCTGTGCCGAGTACTCCCGCGCCTGGAGCTGCAGTTGCAGGCGCGCAGCGTCACTCATTGGCGTGTCACGATTGTCTGCTTTTGACTGCAGCTCTTTTGCCTGTTGGCGTTTGAGGTCCGCTTCCCTGGCTTTGTTCGCAAGGAAGGTACTGGCTTCGTTGGAGAACGCGCTGACGATCTCAAAACCGGCGCGGATTTCATCTTCGTCGAAGATCGGTTTGAGCGAGTTGCTGCCATCGCGATCACTGGACACATCACGGTTGAGGCTGGCGACGGTTTGTTCAGCGGTCTGGCCGGTGCGTTTCTGCTGCTCGGCGTCGTCGGTAATGACGACGGCACCGCCACTGATGCCGCTGCGTGTCACGCTGCTTGCCTTGTCGCTGGCGCTGATGGCGATCGGCATATTGGCGCCGATCTTGTTCTCGTTTTTGGCCAGGTCGGTGCCCGGGTTAACCTTGCCGCCAGTCTGCGCGTTGCCCTTCTGGTCCTTGCCGACTTCGTTGTAGCCGCCGCCCAGGCTGACGGTATTGGCGTCGTAATCCGCCTTGTTCTTGATGTCGCGGCTGGTGAGGCTGGATGTGACCAGGCTGTTTTTGCCGTCCTGCACGGCCTTGTCACTGCTGGCGATCACGCCGCCGACCAAATCGGTGTTGCCCCGCACGTTGATGTCGAAACCGTCATCGCCAGCCTTGATGCCTGACTGCTCTGTGACGCTGGCATAGTTGGAGTCGATGTTGGTTGCGCCAAAGTTTGTGCTGGCACCGCTTATCGAGCTCATGCCGTAGCAGAACGGTGGAATACAAAGACTGATGCCGATGCCCAGGCTCTTTTCATCGACTTTGTACGTGTTGGTGTCTTGCAGGCTTTCGATATTAAGATCGCCGCCGACGTCGGCGATGACTTTTTTTCCACTGGCCACCGCCCCCTTAAGCTGCGTGTCGCCGCCGGATGACAGCAGCAACTGGTTGCCAGCCTCCACTTTGGTATTGGTATGGGTCAGCTCGTCGCCGTCGGCCTGGCCCCGGTTTCCGGTGGCACCCAGGTCCAGGGTAAAGCCGTTTCTGCTACCGCCCAGCGAGAGGCCGATACCGATGCTGGCGCTGCTGCCTTTGCTGTCGGTGTTTTGCTGGCTGGTGTTGTTGGCGGCGAGCAGGTTGATGTCGCCGTCCGCCAGCAGGCTGACATTACGCCCGGCCTTGATCTGGCTGCCTTGTACGGTGATGTCACTGGCTGCGCCAGCGCCAGTAGCGCGCAGACGCACATCGTTGCCGGCGGTAATGCTCGATCCGGCGGCACTTTCACTGATCTGCGTGGTTTTGCTTTCGTTCTTCTTGGTGCCCAGCGACAGGCTGATGTTGATACCGCCTGCCGCGCCAGGGTCCATTGCCACCGCCGTGGCGGCGTTATTACCGGCCAGCAGGACCGTGGCCGCTGCCAGCGCC
The DNA here is from genome assembly GCF_020515595.1 of Pseudomonas sp. MWU16-30323. NCBI lineage: Bacteria > Pseudomonadati > Pseudomonadota > Gammaproteobacteria > Pseudomonadales > Pseudomonadaceae > Pseudomonas > Pseudomonas sp. MWU16-30323. Next base: position 66,695 of record NZ_JAIWYM010000009.1, on the reverse strand, counting down.
TTCATGCGCCCGTCATCGGTTTTCTCCGATGCCTGCTTCATCTGCTGGGTGGTCTGGATTGCACTGATGACAGGGTTAGTCACCGTCAGAGTGAACCCGGTCTGTTTGAACAGGGTTTCACGTTCGCGCTTGCTTGTGTTGCGGGCTTCGACGACATCGATGGTTTGCCCGGTGATATCGACGCTGCCTTCGGGCGCGCTCACCTGGCTGCCCACCTGGCGGTAGCCTTTGCCCGCTTCCATCAGCACATCGCCCTTGGTTGACCCCACGGTACTCGCCGCTGCGGTCTGGCTGGTGGTGAGGTCCTTGACGGTTTGCTGCTGGGTGCCGAGGGTGACCGCGATACCGCCGCCGCTGAACAGGCCGCTTGTCTTCACCGACTTGTCGTGACGTTCGCTGCTGCTCTCGGTCGCTGCTTCGATGTTGATGTTGTTGTTAGCCGCCAGAATGGTCTGGTTGGTGGACACGACGTTGCTGCCGCTGACGTTGATGTCGCGACCGGCCTGCACATAGGTTTTCTCGGCACTCAGCGTCGAGCCCTGCGCCTGGGTCTGGTTGACGGTGTCGCGTGTGGTGGTGGTCTTGCTGGAGAACAGGCCGTTGCTGCCTTTGAATTTGTGCGCTTCATCGGCGAACTGGGTGTTTTGCGCAGCGGTCAGGTTCACGTCGCGCCCGGCGTCGGCGATGATTGCACCTTGCTGACTGGTGACGCTTGCGCCTCGGGCATTGAGGTCCTGCCCGGCACTGAGGCGCACATCGCCTTGGCCTTGAATGGTTGAGCCGACTTCGGTCTGGCTGGCGTCTTTGCGCCAGTTGCTGCCGTTCCAGTTAACCGATTGCTGATGGGCTTCGCCAACGGTGGTCAGGTTGATGTTGTTGCCTGCTTGCAGCGAGGTACTGCCGCCGGCGCCTGCGTTGACCACCTGAGCGCCGGTCAGGTTGAGGTCTTTGCCCGCGTTGACGTCCATGGTGCCGTCAGCACCGCTGACAAACAGCCCGGCCACCCGCGAGAGATTGGTGCGCGTACCCTGGGTGCTGCTGCTGTCACGGCTGTTGGACACAACGTTGACGTTTTGCCCTGCATTGATCGCCAGGGTATCGGTGGCGCCGATCAGGCCGCCGAGGTTGTCGAGGTTTTCCCGTGCTGTCAGCGAGACCTTGTCGGCCTGGATGCGGCCGCCGAGGTTTTCGATGTTCTGCGCGGTAATCGCCATCACGCTGCGCCCGGCCAGGCTGCCGCTGTTGACCAGATCACCGGCAATGTTCAGGTTCAGGCGTTGCCCGGCAATCAGCGAGCCAGAGCCGTTAAGGTCGCTTTCCTGCACCCGCACATAGACCTGTGGCACCAGCACGTTGCGGGTTTCGCCGTTGGCGAGGGTGACCTTTTTTTGTACCAGCCAGACGATGTCGCTGGTCAGTTGAGCCATCTGCTCGGGGGACAGCTCGACGCCGGGCACCAGTTGCCATTGATTGGCCAGGGTGACGGCGTTGTCGATCAGCGCCCGGTATTGCGCTTCGTCGTTGGCGTAGCCGTCGAGAAAGCGCCGACCAGTGAGTTGCGCGACCTGTTCGCGAATCAGTTTCTGCTCATAGAAGCCATCGCCGAGGCGCTGCTGGGTCAAGGCAGGGTCGACTTGCAAACGCTCCAGCATGTAATCCGACGACAGCCAGGTGCGATAGCTGGCGAAACGCGGATCTGTTTCGACCAGGTAATTGCTGGTGGTCTGCGGATGGGTGGTGAACAGGCTGTTATTCGGCAATTCCAGGGACGGGCCCCCGGTGCGAATTTGCTCGGCCACGCCTTGTGCGTTCTGGGTGGTCTGCGCTGCCACCTGAACGATCGGAGCTACTTGAAAGGTACGGGCGGCCGCAGTGCTGACCGTACCGGTGGAAGCGATCTGCTGGCCGACGGCCTGAGTACCGCGTGCGCTGATCTGGGTGCCCGTGCCGCTGACCGCTGTGTTCTGCGCGAAGACGGTAGGTTGCAGGGAGATATCCTGAATCAGCGGGGCAGGGGTATAGGCTGCGGTGTTCGCGCCTTGCCGGTCGCGGCCCTTGCGCTGGATGCGGTAGAAGTTGGTGACGCTGCCGCTGTCGACGGTGGTGCGCTGGCCCGACACTTCGGTGTTGGTCAGGCTGGTGACGTCTGCCTGCAACAGTCCGCCGGCGATGATGCGACTTTTGTCGTTGAGCACGTCGCCGGCGCTGATCTGCATTGTCCCGCCAGACAGGATCTGCGCCGGGGCCGAGGTGGCGATCTGGGTTTCGTTGACGACGCGGGTGTAGTCGTAGCGGTTCCAGTTGTCGCGCTGGCCCTCGGGGGTGACCAGGTAATTCACCTCATCATTGCGCAGGGAGATCTCGTTGGCCTGGTAGCGGTTGGTCGAGCCGGTGAGTTGGAATTCCTGCTCGGGTGTTCGACTGACCTCAACATCGCGCGTGCTGAAATGTTCGTTGGTGTTGCGCACGCTTTGGACGTTCAAAGACAGATCGCCAAGCGCTTCGAGGGTCGCGCTGGCATTGGTCAGCAATTGAGCGCGACCCTCAGCGGTGTCGAGCGTGCTCAAGGTCCCGCCAATGGCGAGGTCGCCAGCACTGAAGATCAGCGATTGCTCGCGGTTATTCAGGGTCGCGGTGCCGATATTCAGTGACTCACGGGCTGCTATCGTTGCTGCGGTGCCATTTTCATCGAGGTTGTTCAACGTTGAGGTGGCTATCGCCAGTTGGTCGCCATACAGGCGCGCGGTGCCGAGGTTATTCAGCGTCGCTGCCTGCAGGCGGACTTGCTGGCCGTCGATCAGCCCGCGGTTGGTCAGGGTGTCAGCGACGTTCAGGCGCACCTGGCCCGCGCTGATTTCGGCGTTGGCGCTGCTGTCGAGCGTCTGTGCGCTGACCAGCAGCGACCTGCCCGCCAGTAAACGCCCGGTGTTGTTGAGCGCCCCGGCGGTGCTCAGATCAACGTTGTTGTTGGCCTGAATCTGCCCGCTCAAATCAAGGCCGCTCTGCAACCTGAAGTTGATGTCACCCAGGCTCAGCGCCCGGCCCGTGCCGCTGTAATACGCGGCGTTGAGCGACAGCAGCTTGCCCGCAATCAGCGTGCCGTCGAGGTTATTCATCGATTGGCGACGCTGCGCAGTATCGCGGTCGCTTATCGTCAGGTCGCCGGTCGAAGAGATCAGCCCGTTCTGGTTATTCAGCGCCTGGCTCACGCCCAGCAATAGACCTTCATCGGTGCGTAAAGCACCGCTCTGGTTGTTGAGGGTGTTGACCGCCAGGTTCATGCTGCGGCCTTCAAGGCCTTGGTTGGTGCCCTGCGTGGAGCTGTTGTCGAGCGCGTCGGTGCTCAGGCTCAATGCGCCGGCACTGCGCACCAGACCGCCCTGATTGTTAAGGGTCTGCCCCAGCACCAGTTCAACGTCGCCGAGGCTTTGCAATTGGCCGCCACGGTTGTCCAGTTGTTCGCCTTCGATGTGGACGGTTTTCTCGCCAATGATCTGGCCACCGTCGGTGTTGGCCACGTCGCTGGCGTTGAGCAACAGGTTGCCCTTGGCGCTCAAAAAGCCTGCGCTGTTGTTGAGGCTGGCGCTACGGATTTCCACGGCATCCTGGCCGCTGATGCCTTTGGTGGTGCCGGATTGCAGGTTGTTCAGCGCCTGGCTGCTGGTGTCGATGAACAGCTTGCCTGTGGACTGAATCAAGCCCGCCGCGTTACGCAACTCGCCGCTGCGCAGGTCGAGGGTGGCGCGGGCGTCGAGTGTACCGTCGCTGTTGTCGGCCAGAGCGCCGTTGCTGTTGAGGTCCAATGCCTGACCGCTGATCACACCACTGCGGTTATCCAGGCCCTGAGCTGTAACGGCGATGTCACCCTGGGCTTCCAGACGCCCGCCATTGTTGGTCAGCGCGCCGTTGGTCACGTTGACCGAAAGGCCGGACTGCACCGAGCCAAGCACACCATTGGTGTTGTTGAACTGCCCGGCGATGATCGCCATGCGCTGGGTAGACGCGAGCGTGCCGCCGATGTTGTTCAACTGGCTGAACTGCGCTTGCAGCTCGCCACCGGCGCTGACGGTGCCTTGGGTATTTTCCAGGCGTGCGCCGTTCAGTTGCGCGGTGCCGCTGGCCGCCAGCGTGCCGCCGCTGTTGTCGATCAGATCACTGGCGGTCACCGTCAGCAGGCCGCCGTCGGTTGCAACAACTTTGCCGTTCTTATTATTCAGCGTGCCAACGTTGATCGCCACAGCGCCTGGGCTGTTGACCTGGCCGTTCTGATTGTTGAATTGCTCGCTGACATTGATCTGTAAAGGCTCCAGCCCCGTTTGCAGAATGCGCCCGTATTGATTGGACAGGGTGCGGGCCTGGAGTGTGAGCTGTTGGCCCTGGGCCAGACCTTCATCCAGCACCACGTCGTCAGCCTTGATCGACACGCTGCCATTACTGGCAATGCTACCTTTGGTACTGCCGAGTTGGTTGGCCTGAATGTCCAGCGAACCCTTGCCGGCATGCTCGATGGTGCCGCCGCTGTTGTCGACGCGGCTGGCGCTGATCCGTGCATTGTTGGCGTTGGAGGCAATGCGTCCACTGCGGTTGTCGAGGCTCGCGCTGGCGTTTATCGAGGTGTCGGCGACGCCGGTCTGCACCAGCTCGCCGCCGACGTTGGACAGATCACTTGCGTTCAGTTGCAGGTTGTCGGCGTTGACGCTGGCGCTGTCTGTGCGCAGGGTTTTTGTCGCGTTGGCCGCGAGGGTCTGGCTGGCATCCACGCGGCTGCCACTGAGATTGCTATCGCCGTTGTTGGCGGTCAGGGTGACATTGCGGCCTTGAGTCTGGCTGCCGCTGAGGTCCAGATCATCGGCCTGGATGCTGACATCGCCTGCCGCCAGGTTTTGACCCTGCGCTTTGACGTGGGTGGCGCGCACCGCAAGGTTGCCGCTGCTGCCCAGTTTGCCATCCACGCCTGCGCCCGCCGCTAGGCTTGAGCCCTGGGTGCTACGAATCGACTTGGCGCTGAGGGTTGTTTGATTCTGGCTGGCAATGGTGCCGCTGTTATCGATATCCCCGGAGCTGGTGAGGTTCAAATCGCCCTTGGTGTAAAGCGAGCCGCTATTGTCAACGCTTGTGGCAGTGATACGGGTGGCCGTGGTGCCGCTGATTGTGCCCATGTTGTGCAGTTTGCCGTCTGCGCTGACGACCACTTCACCCGCCATGGCGCCAATTTGCCCGGCATTGCGCATGCCGACACCCGATTCGGTCCCCACCAGCACGATCTTCCCGGCGTACATTCCGCCCAATTGCGCCACGTCGATGCCGACGGCTGGCTTGTCGCCGTCGGCGCCGGCCTGAGGCTTGGCCTGGGTGTTATCGGCGTTGACCTGATTGCGTCCGGCGGTGACCTTAAGGTCATTGGCCCAGATACCCGCATTGACCTGCACGGTACGGGCAATCAGGTCGGTGTAATCGGCGTCGCGGCTATCAAGGCCCTTGCCCTGAATGTTCAGGGTGCCGCCGTTCACGGTGTAGCCGCTGATGCTGCCGTTCTCCAGCTGCACCTGACCGGTGCTCAGGGTCGCACGGTTGGCGTTGATGAAGCCGCAACCGTCGCAGGTAATGCCGGCCGGGTTGGCGATGACCACTTGGGCGCGTTGCCCGGCGACTTCGACATAGCCGCGTAACTGGCTGGGGTTGCTGGCGTTGACCTCATTGAGGATGACCCGCGCGCTGCCTTTGGCCATCGCTGCGTTGCCTTCGATCCAGCCACCCAGTTGCGTTTGGGTGTTGGCGCCGCTGTTGTTGAGGATGACGCCGCGCGGGTCGACATCGAATTGATTGTAGGTGTTACGCGAAACCCCGGCCGCGCTGGGCGCCTGAATATTCACCTGCGGCGTGCCGTTGGCGCTTTGAATCACCGTCGGACGCTGGCCGGCTGCGGCAGTCGGATCGGCCACAATCGTGCCCGCCGCCCACGCCGGTACAGCGCTCCAGGACACCAGCCCGAGCGCGATCATCAATGCAAAACGCATCGGTCCGAGCGTTGCCGTGCAGCCCGCGTCGGCGGTGGTGAGGCTGACGCGAGTGCCCGGCGCCTTGACCTGGCTGGTGACGTTCTCCGCCACCACCATCAACAGCCCGCGTGCCTTGTTGAAAACAATTCGGTACAGGTGCTTGTTCATAGCAATTCCATTTGCGGAGCCGGCCCGCGATACAAAAGTTGAAGTTACGGTGCTGTGGCAACCGGGTGAGCTGCAAACCAGGCTCTGGCCTGTTCAGGGATCACACCGATGCCCTGGAATGTCTTGATTTGCAGGCCTCGCTCGTCGCCCCGGTGATACAGCGCGCGACCGCATCGGTTGGCGAACAGGTGGCGCTGGAGGATTCGGGTAAAGGTGGCTGTATGGCCAAACGGCGCGACCCAGTCGTTGAGCCAGAGACGCTCGCCGCAATTCCAGTCCGCGTCGCTCAATGTCAACGGTGATTGCTGCAAATAGCGTTGTTCCGCTGCCTCATCGACGTTAAGCCAAGAGAGGTAGCACACCGGCTTGCCGTGCTCGCTGCCCAGCACGAATTGGCGATGCTTGAGCGCCGGCAGCAGAAGTGTCGGTAAGCTGTGCAGTGGCGCATCCCGGTGAGCGCTGGAATGCATCCACAACCAAGTGACCGAGCCCAGCACCGCCGCCTCGTTCCAAGGCTCGTCGATCAGGCCGGGGGCCGTGATGTCCAGGGTTTCAAAACGCATGGCATTACCCCTCAGAACGACCAGATGACGGTAAAGTCGCTGGTCACGTTGGCGGTCTTGAAGCCATCGGGCTTCTTGAGCGGCGTGCCTACCGACCAGTCATAAGACAGGCCCTTGTAACCACCACGTACACCCACCACAGCCCCCGCCAGTCGTTTACCAATCAGGAACTTACTGGCCTGACCGCTGACTTCGCCGTAGTCGACACCGGTGTAAAGCTCCTGGCCGGTTTGCCCCAGCGCCAGGCCGACTTCGTTGCGCAGTGTCCAGCCGCGATCGGCAGAAAGAATGTTTTCGCCGTCAAATCCGCGCACGCTGTAACGTCCGCCAATCGAGAAGCGGTCCTGCGGCACCAACGGCGTGCGGTTCCATTGCGACCGCCAACTGCCGATATAGCGCAGACGTTGGTCGCTGATGGTGAAGGGCACTTGCAACTGGGCGTCGGCGGTGATGATCTGCGAGCGGGATGTGCCGGCTCCAGAGGCTTCTTCGGGCGCCGACAACGAATCATGTGCGCCGGTGCCGCGACGGTAGGCGACGCCAAGGTCCAGAATAGAAGTGCCGATAAATTCCCTGTGATCCAGGCCGAGCTGCCAGCCCGCCATGCGCCGATCCTGGTTGCCGATCTCGGTGTCGTCGATGAAGTTTTCAGAAGACCGTGTCCATAGGCCACCCCACGCCGTGGTCTTGCGCACGGCATCGCGGTAAAGCAGACGCGACAGGCGCAGATCGTTGGTACGGCTTTCGCCTCGATACTGGTACGTCTGGGTAGCGCCGGCGACCGACTGCTCGTAGTTGTACTCGCTGGTGGTGAACGCCAGTTGCCAGTAACCCATCGGCAGCGAGTAGTGGAGCGTATTGCCATTGGAGCCGTGTCGGCCGGACTCGCCGCCGCCCAGGTCGTGGTTGAAGCTGGCGTAGAACAAGTCGTTGAGCGACAGCAGGTTGTCCAGCGACAGCGACACATTGCCCTGATACTTGCCTGTGGATTTGCTGCCCGAGTTGTCGAAGGACAGGCTCACGCGGGCCGGAAACTGCTGGCTCCATTTGATCACCACATCGCTTTCGCCGGGCTTGGCATCAGCCGCCAGGGTGGGGGTGATCTGAATGTCGGCGTCGGCAGTGGGCACGCGCTTGAAGTTTTCCAACGCCTGTTCGATATCACGCAGGTTAAGCAGGTCGCCGGGGTTGGCAGGCATCGCATTCCACAGGTTGGCGCGGCGGCTGGTGCCTTCGGCAAAGCGGATTTCACGGATGCGCCCCGGCACGATTGTCAGCACCAGAATCCCGCTGTTGAGGTCCTGCGCTTCGGCAAGCACGCGGGTGGTGACAAATCCCTCCTGGATGATCGCATTCTGCATGCGCTTCATCGTCATGTTGATGCCCGCGCCACCCAGGCAACGCCCCACGGCGGGGTCGTCCTCGGGGTTGGCGGCCTTCAGCGCCCATTGAAACTTCTCGGATGCGTCGCCAATCAGGCGGATGTCTTTAATGGCGAAGCAGGGTGCTTCTTTTACAGGAAGACGAGAGCCGCCTTCGTCGAGCGCAGGTGCCTGAAGCCGCACATCGGGCCGCGATTCCAATTGATCACGCAGCGCGCGCTCACGCTCCTGCTGACGCAGTAATTCCTCTTCAGGCCCGGCAGCCTGAGCGGCGGCGGTCGTAAAAAGTGTCCACACTGCCAGCGCCGTCAGCGCGAGGTGTCTTGCATTCATCGACGACAAGCGGGCCAGCCCCACGACATATCGAGAGGGGCTTGGCTTGTGCAGTGGGCAGCGTGAGTCCGCGGGCATTTCACATCCTTGTGATCAGAATCAGAGGCACAATAAGTGAACCGCCTGGAACGGCAGTGGCACTGAAGAAAATAGAAAAATGTAAGGGTTTCGACGAGCAGAAACGAAGTTTCCTACATTCAGTCATGCGCTCTGATTGAGGCTTAGTCCGAAAGTTCCGTGATGGGCAAGGCGGCGGTAACAACGCTCAGGAAAACGCTCAGGAATGTGACGATCTTCACGCGTATTGCGAGTGCTGAGGCTAGCGAATCAGATAGTTTGCTAGATATTAATACCTGGATCGAGCATATCCAAGAATGCTCGCGCCTCATTAGCGGGGTTGTGCTGATCTTGGGGGCCTCGTAGCGCACGAGGCATTTGCCCTGTTGATGCGGCGCACGGTCTTATGGTCTTGCCGGTGAAATGTCCCGGTAGATCTTAAGCGGCTGTCGATGGTGTTGCAGGAGGTTTTCCTACATGCCGTCAGGCTTGCGCTCCAGCAAGGGCTATTTGAACTGAAAGAGGAAAGAAGAGGTAAAACGCAAGTTTTTGCTCCTAACCGATGACCGCACCACATGAGTAATGCAGTGCGTGCGAAAACAGCTTTTCGTTAATGGTATTTTTCGTGGTATCAACTGAAAAAATTGAAATAAAAATATGATTTGTAAAGACTTTTTATGGTTGTTTATGTTCGAGTGGGAGTGATCCTGCCGTAGCAGGTGAGCGCTGAAAATCAAACCCCCGGCCTGGTGCCGGGGTTTTGTGTTTGTGGGGTAGGCGCTTTTAATCGAGAGCTGCAAATGATCGTTGATGTAAGTTGCATCGTATGCGATGCATTTTTACGCAATTACCTTTTTATGCACTGTATAGGATGCATTTGGATAGAGATGAGTCGGGAGTCCTGATCAACAATCAATGAGTCACCCAATTCTTTGTTCTCTCACCGCCGCGCAATATCCGAAAAGTAAAACTTATCCAGCGTATGCCGCGACTCGGTGTACTCGAACTGCCGTCCATCCTGCAAAAACGTCTGGTTGCTCACCACGATCACATGGCTCTGACCTTCGAGGTCCAAGTGTGTCTGATCGTCCTTCCCCCGCGGCAGCGCTTCGATGGTGCGCTGCGCATAGCTGATCTGCAGCTGCAGCGTCTGCTCGATAAACGCATAGATCGACTGCTCGGCAATCGAGCGGTCCAGCCCCGGTATCAGATCGGCGACGAAGTGGTTGATGTCGAGGATCACCCGCTTGCCGTCGATCCGCCGTACCCGTTTGACCCGGGTTATCAGGCTGCCGGCTTCGGCTTCGATGTGTTGCATCAGCGGCCCTTCCAGGGGGAATTGGCTGAACTCCACCACTTCGGTGCTGACGTCATCGCCGAGGGCGGCATGGGTCTCGCGAAAGCTGACGATGCCACCGAGCTGGAACTCGATGGGGTTGGGCGACAGTACGAACGTGCCCTTGCCATGGATTTTTTGTGCGAACCCACGCTCCTGCAATTGCTCGATCGCCCGGCGCACCGTGCCACGGCTGGCCTGGTAGGCGTCCATCAGTTCGGTTTCGGAGGGCAGGCGCGTGCCGCGTTGCAGGCGTTCGGTGGTGATGCTGGCAAGCAGATCGGTATAGATCTGGTTGTATTTACTCATGGGGGAGGGCTCTGTGCCGCGTTGGCGTTCAAGGCAGGAACCTTAGTGGCAGCGATGGGGTTTGTCCATGCAACCCATTGTAGAACTCGGAAATTTCTGACTCGAAAAACAGAAAATTAATCATTTTCAAACTCGTACATACGAGTTATTGCTTTAACTCGTACAGACGAGTACTTTTGGCCTCGGCGTGCTGCCTATGACCGCCCCAATAAAAAAAACCAAAGTGGATACCAAGCATGAGCCACGACTATCCGAATATTGCCCGCGAGATTCTCAAGAACCTCGGTGGCAGCGACAACCTTGAGCAAGCTGCCCACTGCGTCACCCGCCTGCGCCTGGCTCTCAAGGACCCGAGCCTGGCCAACAGCGGCGCTCTGAACCAGGTCGATCTGGTCAAGGGTTCGTTCTTCACCGGCGGCCTGTTCCAGATCGTGATCGGCCCCGGCGAAGTGGAAAAGGTCTACGCCGCCCTGCGTGAGCAAACCGGCCTCGCCGCGTCGACCATCGCGGATGTGAAACAGAAAAGCGCCGACAAAATAAACCCGATGCAGCGCCTCGTGCGGGTGTTCTCCGACGTGTTCATGCCGATTTTGCCGGCGCTGATCATTGCCGGCTTGCTCATGGGGGTGAACAACCTGATGGGCGCCAAGGGCATGTTCATCGCGGACAAGACCCTGCTCGACGCCTATCCGAACCTGGATGGCCTGTGGAGCCTGATCAACCTGATGGCCAACACCTCGTTCGTGTTCCTGCCGGCGCTGGTGGGCTGGTCGGCGGCCAAGCGCTTTGGTGGCAGTGAAATCCTCGGCATCGTCCTCGGCCTGATGCTGGTGCACCCCGATTTGCTCAACGCCTGGAACTACGGCAAGGCGGTCGCCGGCCTCGACGGCCAGAGCCTGCCGTACTTCGATATTTTCGGTTGGTTCAAGATCGAGAAGGTCGGCTACCAGGGCCAGATCCTGCCGATCCTGCTGGCCGCCTACGTGATGAGCGTGATTGAAAAATGGCTGCGGGCGCGGGTGCCGAATGCCATCCAATTGCTGGTAGTGCCGATCACTACCATCGTCGTCACCGGCGTGCTGGCACTGGCGATCATCGGCCCGGTGACCCGTCACCTCGGCATCCTGATCACCGAAGGCGTGGTCACTTTGTTCGACCTGGCGCCCATGGTCGGCGGCGCCATTTTCGGCCTGCTGTACGCACCGCTGGTGATCACCGGCATGCACCACATGTTCCTCGCCGTGGACCTGCAACTGATCTCCACTCAGGGCGGCACCTTTATCTGGCCGATGATCGTCATGTCCAACCTGGCCCAGGGCAGCGCGGCGCTCGGCGTGTTCTACATGAGCCGCAATGCGCGGGACAAAAGCATGGCGTCCACCTCGGCGATTTCCGCCTACTTCGGCATCACGGAGCCGGCGATGTTCGGGGTCAACCTGCGCTTCAAGTTTCCGTTCTATGCCGCCCTGACCGGCTCGGCGCTGGGCAGTATTTTCCTGTCGCTGAACAAGGTCCAGGCCTCGGCCATTGGCGTGGGTGGCTTGCCCGGGTTCATCTCGATCATCCCGCAATACATCCCAAGTTTTGTCATCGGCATGGTCGTTGCGATTGTCGTGCCATTTGTTTTGACCTGTGTGCTGAGCATGAAGATTGTTCGGCCTGGATACCGGGTCGCCTGACCTACCGCTATCGCAGGCAAGCCAGCTCCCACCGTTGATCGCATTTCAAATTGAAGGAACCCACCATGCAAAACTGGCAACACTCGGTGATCTACCAGATCTACCCAAAAAGCTTTCATAGCCACGCGGGTAACGCCACCGGTGACCTGCTGGGCATCGTGGACAAGCTCGATTACCTGAAGTGGCTGGGCGTCGATTGCCTGTGGATCACCCCGTTCCTGCGCTCGCCGCAACGCGACAACGGCTACGACATCAGCGACTACTACGCCATCGACCCGAGCTACGGGACCATGGCCGATTGCGACTTGCTGATCAGCGAAGCCGCCAAGCGCGGGATCACGCTGATGCTCGACATCGTGGTCAACCACACCTCCATCGAACACGAGTGGTTCCAGCAGGCCCGCAGCAGTCTCGACAACCCGTACCGCGACTTCTACATCTGGCGCGACCAGCCGAACAACTGGGAATCCAAGTTCGGCGGCTCGGCCTGGGAATACGAGGCGCAAACCGGCCAGTACTTCCTGCACCTGTTCGACCATACCCAGGCCGACCTGAATTGGGACAACCCCAAGGTGCGCGCCGAAGTGTTCAAGTTGATGCGCTTCTGGCGCGACAAGGGTGTGGGCGGTTTCCGCCTGGACGTGATCAACCTGATCTCCAAGCCGGCGGATTTCCCGGAAGACAACAGCGACGGCCGACGCTTCTACACCGACGGCCCGAACGTGCACGAATACCTGAAGGAAATGCACCGCGAAGTGTTCGAAGGGCATGACCTGATCAACGTCGGCGAGATGTCGTCCACCAGCCTTGAGCACTGCATTCGTTATTCGAATCCACAGTCGAAAGAACTGTCGATGACCTTCAACTTTCACCACCTGAAAGTCGATTATCCGAACCTGCAGAAGTGGGTCGCGGCCGACTTCGACTTCCTGCAACTCAAGCAGATTTTGTCTGACTGGCAACTCGGCATGCAGGCCGGTGGCGGCTGGAATGCGCTGTTCTGGTGTAACCACGACCAGCCGCGAGTGGTCTCGCGTTTTGGTGACGACGGCGAGCACCGCGTGGTCTCGGCGAAGATGCTCGCCACTGCGTTGCACTTCCTCCAGGGCACACCTTTTGTGTACCAGGGCGAAGAGCTGGGCATGACCAATCCGGGCTTCGACACCATCGACCAATACCGGGATGTCGAAACCCTGAACATCTACCGGCTCAAGCGCGAGGCGGGTGAGTCCGAAGCGTCGAGCATGGCGGCGATCATGCAGAAATCCCGCGACAACGGCCGCACACCGATGCAGTGGAATGCCGAGCAAAACGCCGGCTTCAGCAGCAGCGAACCGTGGATCGGCATCCCGGCCAACGCGGCCCGGATCAACGTGCAAAGCCAGCTGGATGATCCGCATTCGGTGCTGCATCACTACCGTGCGCTGATCGAACTGCGTCGTCACGAGCCGCTGATTCAGGAAGGCGTTTATTGCCAACTGCTGCCGCAGCACACCCAGGTCTGGGCGTACCTGCGCGAAGGCCACGGCGAGCGCCTGCTGGTGCTGAACAACTTCTACGGTACGCCCTGCCAGATCGAACTGCCCGATGGCCTGCTGACGGCGGCAAGTGAGCAACGCCTGCTGATCAGCAACTACGACGACTGCCCACAGCGTTCGAACCAGGTCTCGCTGCGCCCGTATGAATCGTTTGTGCTGCACCTCAAGGACTGAGACCCGCTTTACCCCCCGGTGTGGGAGCGCCGGGGCGCTTTAAAAAAACATAATAAAAATATCGGAGTGCTTCATGAAAACAACAATAAAGCTGGGCCTCGTTGCATCCTGCCTGACCTTGCCGCTGGCAGCTCAGGCGTTGGAATTTGCCGGCTACTTGCGTAGCGGTGCGGGGACTTCAACCGGCAGTGGCAAGCAGCAGTGCTTCCAGTTGCCGGGTGCACAATCCAAATACCGTCTGGGCAACGAGTGTGAGCAGTACGCCGAACTCGAATTGCGCCAGGACTTGCTGACCCTCGACGACGGCTCGGTGTTCAGCGTCGATGCCATGGCCTCGCTATACAACAAGTACGACCGGGCGCTGAAGTTCCAGGGTGAAGACAACGGCTCGGCCCGCATGCCGCAGATGTATGCGCAGTGGTCGAACATTCCCAGCCTCAACGGCGGTTCGCTGTGGGCCGGCCGGCGTTACTACAAACGAAACGACATCCATATCTCCGACTTTTACTACTGGAACCAGAGCGCCACAGGCGGCGGTATCGAGGACGTGAAAATCGGCGACCTGAAGTACAGCTATGCGCTGTCCCGCAAGGACAACCTGTACCAGAAGGAATACGCCACCCGTCACGACTTCAACGTGGCCGGCTTCAAGACCAACCCCGGCGGCGAGGTGGAACTGGGCTTGAGTTACATCGAAAAAGCCGGTGGTCGTGATACCAACAGTGGCTGGGCCATTACCGCCCAGCACGTGCAGAAACCCTTCCTCGGCGGGCGCAACAAGTTTGCCCTGCAGTACGGCGAAGGCCCCGGCACCGGCCTCGGCTACACCGGCGATACCTTCCTCGATAAAAGCAGCAAGAGCTACCGCGCGGTGGAGTTCTTCGACTGGCAAGTGACCCCGCGTTTTGGCGGGCAGATCGAGGCCGTGTACCAGAAGGATATTCGCCCGGGCAGCCAGGACCAGACCTGGATGTCGCTGGGCGTGCGCCCGGCCTATGCCATCTCCGAACAGTTCAAACTGGTCACCGAACTTGGCCATGATCAGGTCGAGGCCACAGGTGGTACGCGCAAGCTGAGCAAATTTACCTTCGCCCCGACCTGGTCCCCCAAAGGCCCGGACTTCTGGGCGCGGCCGGAAGTGCGGTTGTATTACACCTACGCGACCTGGAACGAAGCGGCCAAGCGTGCGGCCAATGAGCTGGCGGCAGGTTCGGCGTTGTCCGACACCGGCAGCTACGGCACGGCGTTGCATGGTTCCAATTTTGGTGTGCAAGTCGAATATTGGTGGAAATAAGTCGCCTCCATTCAATGATTTTTACAGAACAAAACAGCAGGTGAAGTCATGACCACAACTCAACCCCTGGAATTGCTGGCGCCCTTGTCCGGGGTGCTGCTCGCCCTGGACCAGGTGCCGGATCCGGTGTTCTCCAGTCGCCTGATCGGCGATGGCCTGTGCATCGATCCGACCTCGCAGACCCTCTGCGCGCCGCTGGCCGGGGTGATCAGCAATATCCAGGACAGTGGTCATGCGGTGAGTGTCACCGACGACAACGGCGTCCAGGTGCTGATGCACATCGGCCTGGACACCGTGAATCTCGCGGGCAAGGGTTTCACCCGACTGGTCGAGGAAGGCCAGCGGGTGGAAGCCGGGCAACCGTTGATTGAATTCGATGCCGACTACATGGCGCTCAATGCCCGTAGTTTGCTGACCCTGATGCTGGTGGTCAGTGGTGAGCCCTTCAAACTGCTGACGCCCGAGCAGGGTTTGGTGGATGTGGGGCAACCGCTGCTGCGAGTAACGCCGCAAGCGGTTGCCGACGAGGTAAAGGACGAGGAGGGGGACGCCCTGTTCTCCAAGCCACTGACCTTGCCCAACGCCAACGGCCTGCATGCGCGCCCGGCGGCGGTGCTGGCGCAGGCGGCCAAAGGCTTCAAGGCGAGTATTTACCTGCACAAGCAAACCGAGAGCGCCAACGCCAAGTCGCTGGTGCGGATCATGGCGTTGCAGACGGTGCAGGGTGACACCGTGCAAGTCAGTGCGGCAGGCGAGGACGCCGAAGCGGCGATCCAGGCGCTGGTAACCTTGCTGGCCGAAGGCTGCGGGGAAGCTGTCACGGCTCATTCACCTGCTGCACCCGTGGTGCCTGATTCATCGGCGACCATGCTGCGCGGTGTGTGTGCCTCGCCCGGTTCGGCGTTTGGCCAGGTGGTGCAGGTTAAAGAACCGGCATTGACCTTCGCCGAAGCCGGCAACGGTGAGGCGCTGGAGCGCGCGGCCCTGACCCATGCCCTGAACAACGCCAACCAGGCGCTGCAAGCCTTGCAGGAAAAGGCCGTCGGCACCGCCCAGTCCGAGATCTTCCGCGCCCATCAGGAGTTACTGGACGATCCGGCCCTGCTGGAACAGACCCGCGACCTGCTGGACCAGGGCAAAAGCGCGGCCTTCGCCTGGAACAGCGCCACCGAAGCCACCGCCACGCTCTTCCAGGGCCTGGGCAATGCCTTGCTCGCCGAGCGCGCTGCCGACCTGGCAGACGTTGGCCAGCGGGTGTTGAAACTGATCCTCGGGGTTCAGGACCGCGCCTGGGACTTACCGGAGCAGGCGATCCTGATTGCCGAGCAACTGACGCCTTCGCAAACTGCCAGCCTCGACACCCGCAAGGTGTTGGGTTTCGTCACGGTGGGCGGTGGTGCTACCAGCCACGTCGCCATCCTTGCCCGCGCCCTTGGCTTGCCGGCCATCTGCGGCGTGCCGGCGCAGGTGCTGGAGTTGACCAACGGCAAGCAGGTGCTGTTGGATGCCGACAAAGGCGAGCTGCACCTGAACCCGGACCTGGCCGAGATCGAGCAACTGCAAGTCACCCGCCAACAGCAGGTGCTGCGCCGCCAGCGGGAAGTGGAACAGGCTTCATTGCCCGCCACCACCCGCGACGGTCATCACGTCGAAGTGACGGCCAACGTCGCGTCGTTGCAGGAGGTGGAGCAGGCGTTGTCCCTGGGGGGCGAAGGTGTCGGTTTGCTGCGTTCCGAATTCCTCTATCTGGACCGTAACCGCGCACCGAGCCCCGAGGAGCAGGCGGGCACCTACAGCGCCATCGCCCGTGCGTTGGGCCCCGAGCGCAACCTGGTGGTGCGCACCCTGGACGTCGGTGGCGACAAGCCGCTGGCCTATGTGCCGATGGACAGCGAGACCAACCCGTTCCTCGGCCTGCGCGGGATTCGCCTGTGCCTGGAACGCCCGGAACTGCTGCGCGAACAATTCCGCGCGATTCTCGCCAGTGCCGGCTTCGCCCGCCTGCACATCATGTTGCCGATGGTCAGCCTGCTTTCGGAATTGCGCCTGGCGCGCAAGATTCTTGAAGAGGAAGCGTTGGCCCTGGGGCTGACGGAATTGCCGAAGCTGGGAATCATGATCGAAGTGCCGTCGGCGGCGTTGATGGCCGATCTGTTTGCGCCGGAGGTGGATTTCTTCTCCATCGGCACCAACGACCTGACCCAATACACCCTGGCCATGGACCGCGATCACCCGCGCCTCGCCAGCCAGGCCGACAGCTTTCACCCGGCGGTGCTGCGCCTGATCGCCAGCACCGTCAAGGCGGCCCATGCCCATGGCAAGTGGGTCGGTGTGTGCGGGGCGCTGGCGTCTGAAGCGCTGGCGGTGCCGGTGCTGATCGGGTTGGGGGTGGATGAGTTGTCGGTCAGCGTGCCGTTGATCCCGACCATCAAGGCCACTGTGCGCGAGCTGGACCTGGCGGACTGCCAATCCATCGCGCGCCAGGTACTCGGCCTGGAAGAAGCGGCGCAGGTACGTGAGGCGTTGCGCCTGTACCACGCGGCTACCGTTGAAACCTCATTGGTTGTGGAGCACTGACATGTTCGAGAAATTTCAGCGGGCGTTCTGGAAGGCCCTGACGCCGGATCTGGTGCTTGAAACGCCGCAGGCAGCTCCATTGAGCGAAACACTGTTGGCCCCGGCAGTGCTGAATGCGCTGGGCGGCGCGGAGAATCTCAAGTCGCAGCAGCGAGTAGCACTGACCCGGGTGCGGGTGCAGTTGCAGGATGCGGGGCGGTTGGATGCGCAGGCGCTCAAGGCGGCAGGCGTGCCGGGCGTGATGGTGTTGGCGGGTGGGGTGGTGCACCTGCTTACCGGCCTAAACACCGCTCTATAAATCAAAGAAGATCAAATGTGGGAGCGGGCTTGCCCGCGATGGCGGTGTGTCAGCGATACATAGGCTGGCTGATACTCCGCCATCGCGGGCAAGCCCGGCTCCCACAGTATTTTGTGGTGTTTGGAGAATGGGGGGATTAGAGCGGCGGGGTTTCGTCGGTCGGCTTGGTCTTGTCCACACCCGGCACATGCAGGTTGCCTTCCACCACCTGATTGCCTTCCAACTGCGGCTGCGTCACCCACGTCAGGATGTCGTAGTAGCGCCGGATGTTCGCCACAAAGTGCACGGGCTCACCGCCACGGGCATAGCCATAACGCGTCTTGCTGTACCACTGCTTCTGCGACAGGCGTGGCAGCATTTTCTTCACGTCCAGCCACTTGTTCGGGTTCAGGCCTTCCTTTTCGGCCAGCTTGCGCGCGTCATCCAGGTGACCGGTGCCGACGTTGTACGCCGCCAGGGCAAACCAGGTGCGGTCCGGCTCGGCAATCTTGTCGTCCAGCTCATCCTTGATCTTGGCCAGGTACTTGGCGCCGCCCATGATGCTCTGCTTGGCGTCCAGGCGGTTGGACACGCCCATGGCCTGCGCGGTGTTCTGGGTCAGCATCATCAGGCCGCGCACGCCGGTCTTGGAGGTCACCGCCGGCTGCCAGAGTGATTCCTGGTAGCCGATGGCCGCCAGCAGTCGCCAGTCGACCTTTTCTTCCTTGGCATAGGCGCGGAAGTGTTTCTCGTACTTGGGCAGGCGCTGCTGCAAATGCTGGGCGAAGGTGTAGGCGCCCATGTAGCCGAGTACATCCACGTGCCCGTAATAGCGATCTTTCAGACGCTGCAGGGTGCCGTTCTTTTCGACCTTGTCGAGGTAGCTGTTCACCTCGTTGAGCAGGCTGTTGTCTTCGCCGGAGGCGACCGCCCAGGCTTGATGGCTGGCGTCACCGAGGTCAAAGGCCACCCGCACGTTGGGGAAGTACACCTGGTTCATCGCTACTTCGTTGGAGTCCACCAGGGTCAGGTCGATTTGCCCCTCGTCCACCATGCGCAACAGGTCGACCACCTCAACGGCGTCGGATTCTTCGTATTCAATCCCGGGAAATTGCTTTTTCAGCTGCGCCAGTTGCTCGGCATGGGTGCTGCCCTTGAGCACCATGATCTTCTTGCCCACCAGGTCTGCCGCCGTGGTCGGGCGGGACTGGCCGTTGCGGTAGATGATCTGCGGGGTGACTTCCAGATACGGATGGGAGAAACGCACTTGCTGGCGACGCGGCTCACTGCTGACCAGACCGGCGGCGGCCAGTACCGGGCCGTTGGGCTTGCCGATCTGTGAGAACAGGTCATCCAGGTTGTCAGCGGTCTCGATCTCCAGCTTTACCCCCAGCTCGTCGGCAAAACGCTTCACCAGTTCGTATTCGAAACCGGTTTCGCCGTTACGGTCCTGGAAATAAGTAGCCGGGCTGTTTCGGGTGACCACCCGCAATACGCCATCCTCCTTGATTCGCTCGAGCGTGTTGGGTTTATCCACACACGCGCTGAGCAGCAGGAAGAGTCCGGTGACGAAGAGCCATTTGGCGCATCGCGGGCGTAAAGCAGTAGGGGAGAACATCTGCGCAGTATACGCAAAGGACCCTCGGCGCCATATCTCGACAGCGGGGCACTTGTCTGCTAGCGCCCGTAAACCTTGGCTGCAGGCCGCAGAAACGGGGCTTGGCAGCCGATTGTGACGGTTAAAATAACTGCCCCGAATACCCGGGATGGCCCTCTGATACCGTACGATTTATGCCAACTGACGTCCGGCAGCGGCCATAGGTGCCGTTTCGGGTGCCGTTGGCGACGGTTTACGCTAGAATGCACGGCCTCAAAGCACACCCCCTTCCCGAGGCTGTCCCGAAGATGTTGATCCTGCGCGGCGCTCCTGCCCTTTCTGCCTTTCGCCACAGCAAACTCCTTGAGCAACTGAGCCAGAAGGTACCTTCTGTCAGTGGCTTGTATGCTGAATTTGCTCACTTCGCCGACGTTACCGGCGTTTTGACCGCCGACGAACAGCAAGTGCTGGCGCGCCTTCTGAAGTACGGTCCCAGCGTTCCAGTTCAAGAGCCTGCGGGCCGCTTGTTCCTGGTTTTGCCACGGTTCGGCACCATCTCGCCCTGGTCGAGCAAGGCCAGCGACATCGCCCGCAACTGCGGCCTGGAAAAAATCCAGCGCCTGGAGCGCGGGATCGCCTTCTATGTAGCAGGCCAGTTCAGCGACGCCGAGGCCGAGCTGATCGCCAGCAGCCTGCATGACCGCATGACCCAGATCATCGTGGGCCAGCTGGAACAGGCCGCCGGTCTGTTCAGCCACGCCGAACCCAAGCCGCTGACCGCAATTGACGTGCTCGGTGGTGGCCGTGCCGCTCTGGAAACCGCCAACACCGAGCTGGGCCTGGCCCTGGCCGAAGACGAAATTGACTACCTGGTCAACGCCTTCATCGGCCTGAAGCGCAACCCCCACGACATCGAACTGATGATGTTCGCCCAGGCGAACTCCGAGCACTGCCGCCACAAGATCTTCAACGCCAGTTGGGACATCGACGGCCAGAGCCAGGAAAAAAGCCTGTTCGGCATGATCAAGAACACCTACGTGATGCACAGCGAAGGCGTTCTGTCGGCTTATAAGGACAACGCCTCGGTCATCGTCGGCTCCGTCGCTGGCCGTTTCTTCCCGGACCCTGAGACCCGCCAGTACGGCGCGGTGCAGGAGCCGGTGCACATCCTGATGAAAGTCGAGACCCACAACCACCCGACCGCGATTGCCCCGTTCCCGGGCGCAGCCACCGGTTCCGGCGGCGAGATTCGCGACGAAGGTGCAACCGGGCGTGGCGCCAAGCCAAAGGCTGGCCTCACTGGCTTCACCGTGTCCAACCTGCAGATCCCGGGCTTCGAACAGCCGTGGGAAGTGCCGTACGGCAAGCCTGAGCGCATCGTCACCGCGCTGGACATCATGATCGAAGGCCCGCTGGGCGGCGCTGCGTTCAACAACGAATTCGGGCGCCCGGCCCTGACGGGCTACTTCCGTACTTTCGAGCAATCCATCACCACCCCCCGTGGCGATGAAGTGCGCGGTTACCACAAGCCGATCATGTTGGCCGGCGGCATGGGCAACATCCGCGCCGAGCACGTACAGAAAGGCGAGATTCTGGTCGGCTCCAAGCTGATTGTCCTCGGCGGCCCGGCGATGCTGATCGGCCTGGGCGGCGGCGCTGCTTCCTCCATGGCCACCGGCACCAGCTCGGCCGACCTGGACTTCGCTTCCGTCCAGCGTGAAAACCCTGAGATGGAACGCCGTTGCCAGGAAGTCATCGACCGTTGCTGGCAGTTGGGTGAGAAGAACCCCATCAGCTTCATCCACGACGTCGGCGCCGGCGGTTTGTCCAACGCCTTCCCGGAACTGGTCAACGATGGCGACCGTGGCGGCCGCTTCGAACTGCGCAACATTCCAAACGACGAGCCGGGCATGGCCCCGCACGAAATCTGGAGCAACGAATCCCAGGAGCGTTACGTTCTGGCGGTAGGTCCTGCGGACTTCGAACGCTTCCAGGCAATCTGCGAACGCGAGCGCTGCCCGTTTGCCGTGGTCGGCGAAGCCACTGCCGAGCCGCAACTGACGGTCACCGACAGCCACTTCGGCAACAGCCCGGTAGACATGCCGCTGGAAGTGCTGCTGGGCAAAGCCCCGCGCATGCACCGTTCAGCTGTGCGTGAAAATGAACTGGGCGATGATTTCGATCCATCGACCCTGGCCATCGCCGACTGCGTGGAGCGCGTCCTGCACCACCCGGCCGTTGCCAGCAAAAGCTTCCTGATCACCATCGGCGACCGCACCATTACCGGTCTGGTTGCCCGTGATCAAATGGTCGGTCCGTGGCAGGTTCCCGTGGCTGACGTTGCCGTCACCGCCACCAGCTTCGACGTCTACACAGGTGAAGCCATGGCCATGGGCGAGCGTACTCCGCTGGCCCTGCTGGACGCTCCGGCGTCGGGCCGCATGGCCATCGGCGAAACCCTGACCAACATCGCCGCGTCGCGTATCGCCAAGATCTCCGACATCAAGCTGTCGGCCAACTGGATGTCCGCTGCCGGTCACCCGGGTGAAGATGCGCGTCTGTACGACACCGTGAAAGCGGTCGGCATGGAGCTGTGCCCTGAGCTGGGCATCACCATTCCGGTGGGCAAGGACTCCATGTCCATGGCCACCCGCTGGAACGATGAAGGCGTGGACAAGAGCGTCACCTCGCCGCTGTCGCTGATCGTCACCGGCTTTGCGCCCGTTACCGACATCCGCCAGACCCTGACCCCGCAACTGCGCATGGACAAGGGCACCACCGACCTGATCCTGATCGACCTCGGTCGCGGCCAGAACCGCATGGGCGCCTCGATCCTCGCCCAGGTGCACGGCAAGCTTGGCAAACAGGCCCCGGACGTCGACGACGCCGAAGACCTGAAAGCCTTCTTCGCCGTGATCCAGGGCCTGAACGCCGACGGTCACCTGCTGGCTTACCACGACCGTTCCGACGGTGGTTTGCTGACCAGCGCCGTGGAAATGGCCTTCGCCGGTCACTGCGGCCTGAACCTGAACCTCGATGGCCTGGCGGAAACTTCCGCCGACATCGCTGCAATCCTGTTCAACGAAGAGCTGGGCGCCGTGATCCAGGTTCGCCAGGACGCAACGCCAGACGTACTCGCACAGTTCAGCGCCGCTGGCCTGGGCGACTGCGTGGCCGTGGTTGGCCAGCCGATCAACAACGGTGAAATCAACATCGTCTTCAACGGCGAAACCGTGTTTGAAGGCCAGCGCCGCCTGCTGCAACGCCAGTGGGCCGAGACCAGCTACCAGATCCAGCGCCTGCGTGACAACGCCGACTGCGCCGAGCAGGAATTCGACGTCATCCTGGAAGAAGACAACCCGGGCCTGAGCACCAAGCTCAGCTTCGACGTCAACCAGGACATCGCCGCGCCTTACATCAAGAAAGGCATCCGCCCACAAGTGGCCGTACTGCGTGAGCAGGGCGTCAACGGCCAGGTGGAAATGGCGGCGGCGTTCGACCGTGCCGGCTTCAATGCGATCGACGTGCACATGAGCGACATCCTCGCCGGTCGCGTCGACCTCAACGAGTTCAAAGGCCTCGTGGCCTGCGGCGGTTTCTCCTACGGCGACGTACTGGGTGCCGGTGAAGGCTGGGCCAAATCGGCCCTGTTCAACAGCCGTGCCCGCGACGCATTCCAGGGCTTCTTCGAGCGCAACGACAGCTTCACCCTGGGTGTGTGCAACGGTTGCCAGATGATGTCCAACCTCAGCGAACTGATCCCGGGCAGCGAGTTCTGGCCGCACTTCGTGCGTAACCGTTCCGAGCAGTTCGAAGCCCGGGTTGCGATGGTTCAGGTGCAGGAATCCAACTCGATCTTCCTGCAGGGCATGGCCGGTTCGCGCATGCCAATCGCCATCGCCCACGGTGAAGGCCATGCCGAGTTCGCCAGCGAAGAAGCACTGCTGGAAGCCGACCTGTCCGGTACCGTGGCCCTGCGTTTCGTCGACAACCACGGCAAGGTCACCGAAGGCTACCCGGCCAACCCGAACGGCTCGCCGCGCGGGATTACTGGCCTCACCAGCCGCGACGGTCGCGTCACCATCATGATGCCGCACCCGGAGCGTGTGTTCCGCGCCGTGCAGAACTCGTGGCGCCCGGAAGAGTGGAACGAAGACGGCGCGTGGATGCGCATGTTCCGTAACGCCCGCGTCTGGGTGAACTAAGTCGGTGTACAAGCTCAGCTTCTTTGTGCCCGACAGCCACGTGGAGACGGTGAAAGCCGCCGTCTTCGCAGCGGGTGGCGGGCGTATCGGCCACTACGACAGCTGCGCCTGGCAGGTCCTGGGCCAGGGCCAATTCCGCGCGATGGACGGCAGCCAGCCGTTTATCGGGCAGGTAGGGCAGGTTGAAGTGGTTGAAGAATGGAAGGTTGAGTTGGTGGTGGCGGATGAGTTGATCGTGGCTGTGGTGGCTGCGTTGAAACTGAGCCACCCGTATGAGACACCGGCGTATGAGGTGTGGCAGTTGGCGGATTTTTGATTCGCTGGCTGCAAAACAAGAAACCCGCTGGGCCAGTTTGGTCAGCGGGTTTTTTGTTGCCTGTAGGGCCTCATCGCGGGCAAGCCCGGCTCCCACATTGGACCGCGTTGCCATGTCTGGTGGCGATCAAATGTGGGAGCTGGCTTGTCGGAGCGACTCGGATTTTTCTGACAAGTCTTTCAGGTTGTCCCTCGGAACCTGCCTCTCTAACCTTCGCCAGTCGCTGCCAATTCAGTGACCGGGACTGCAAGCTCGTAAACATCACTAGGAGCGTATTCTTCTCGGAGCTTCACGATGGTCAACGAAAACACTTCATCTTCCATAGCCTCGCTTCAAGCTGCAGCCCGTCAGGCGACGAGTCAACCTGCCGATCAGTTATTCACCCTTGTACCTAATCTGGATAGCGAAACCCTGCTGGCCAACGCCTCTCAGGACCTTGCCTCAGTGCAGGCGCTGACGGTTCATCTGGCGTTTGAAGTCGACGGTTCCCACCGTGATGTGGCGCTGGGGATTTGTCGGATTCTGGAGGGGATTCAAATGATGGTGGATCGGATGCTGGACTTGTATGAGCTGCCTGAACAGGCGGACCCGGCTTAGAAACATCTCTTCCATATAGGCAGTAACCCTGTGGCGAGGGAGCTTGCTCCCGCTGGGGCGCGAAGCGGCCCCAAAATCTGCCACAGAGTTCTACCTGAAAAAAAGCGGCGTTTTTATTGGGGCTGCTGCGCAGCCCAACGGGAGCAAGCTCCCTCGCCACAAAGTTGTCAGGCGCCGGTTACGGCTTCGCGACCACTACTGCTTGAGGATGTTATTCCTGGTCTGGGTATGACCATCACTGAAGTGGCACGGCGCTTGGGTTTTGCCAGGGAGACGTTTTCAAGAACTCTTCACGGACACGCGCCGGTCAGCCCCGATCTGGCGGTAAGGCTCGAGCGTGCAGGCATCAGCAAAGCCCAGATGTGGCTCTCCATGCAGAGCAGCTATGATCTGTGGCAGGCAGAACATCGAGAACAGCCTGTGATTGAGCGTTTTGCTCGGGTCGAATAAACGAAATTAAGAACCTGGCTTGGCCCCAGGTTTTATTGCCTGCGATACCTTTAGCTGGGAGGGGGTTCAGTTGATGGTGGATCGGATGCTGGACTTGTATGAGGTGCCTGAACAGGCGGACCCGGCTTAGAAACATCTCTTCCATATAGGCAGTAACCCTGTGGCGAGGGAGCTTGCTCCCGCTGGGGCGCGAAGCGGCCCCAAAATCTGCCACAGAGTTCTACCTGAAAAAATCGGCGTTCTTAATGGGGCTGCTGCGCAGCCCAGCGGGAGCAAGCTCCCTCGCCACAATTTTGCTAGGCGCCGGTTACGGCTTTGCGGCCACTGACCAACCGTTCCAGTGCCTCACCCAAGCCCGAAGCCTTGTCACCAATCAGCAAGTGCCAAACACCGCTCTCAAGTTGACTCACGCCCTGGCAACCCAGCGCCGTCAGTTGGGATTCCGACAACACCGAACCATCCCCCAACTCCACCCGCAGCCGGGTCATCGCCACCGCATCCAGTTGTAAGACATTGGCCCGACCGCCCAGCGCACTCAGCCATTTCTCGGCCTCATGCACATTCACCGGCGTGCTCTTCTCAACCGGCGCTACCACCACCGCAGGCGCCGCAACATACGAAGGCATTGCCAGCCGAATCTCATCGGCGATGCTGTCCGCCATCGGCCCGACCACTACCTGCAAACTCCCACCGTTCCCCGGCCGAACCACCGCCATGGCACCCAGCGCTTTCAGCTCGGCATCCACCGCCTTGTTGCGATCCACCATGTCCAACCGCAGGCGCGTTGTGCAAGCACCCACACTCAGCAGATTGTCCGCACCACCCAGCGCTCGAATGTAAGCCCCGGCCCGTTGGTTATCGGTCATGGCTTCAGCCTGTACGACCTGAATATCCTCACGCCCCGGCGTCTTCAAATTGAAGCGACGTATGCAGTAATTGAACACGCTGTAGTAGATCACCGCATACGCCAGCCCAACCGGGAACACCAGCCAGCCATTGGTGGATTTACCCCAACCCAGCACCATGTCGATAAACCCGCCGGAGAAGGTAAAGCCCAGGTGGATGTTGAGCATGTTGGTGACCGCCATCGACAAGCCGGTCAGCAGCGCATGGATCAGATACAGGAATGGCGCGAGGAACATGAACGCGAATTCAATCGGCTCGGTCACCCCGGTCAGGAACGAGGTCAACGCCATCGACAGGAAAATCCCACCCATGATCTTGCGCCGCTCCGGCAGGGCGTTGCGGTACATCGCCAGGCACGCCGCTGGCAGGCCGAACAGCATCACCGGGAACATGCCGGTCATGAACTGGCCGCCTTTCGGGTCGCCGGCAAAGTAACGGGTCAGGTCGCCGGTCACTACCGCGCCGGTCACCGGATCCGTGAAGCTGCCGAACACAAACCAGGCCATGTTGTTGAGGATATGGTGCAAGCCGGTGACGATCAGCAGGCGGTTGAACACGCCAAACACGAACGCGCCAAAGCTGCCGCTTTCCATCAGCAGTACGCCGAAGCTGTTGATGCCGTGCTGGATCGGTGGCCAGATCAAACCAAAGATTACCCCCAGCGCCACCGCGGAGAACCCGGTGACGATCGGCACAAACCGTCGCCCACCAAAGAACGCCAGGTACTCCGGCAGCTTGATGTCCTTGAAGCGGTTATACAGCGCACCGGCCATCAAGCCGCTGGCGATCCCCGCGAGCATGCCCATGTTGATGCTGGCGTCCATCACCTTGAGGGTGGAGACCATCACCAGGTAGCCAATGGCACCCGCCAGGCCCGCCGTGCCGTTGTTGTCGCGGGCAAAACCCACGGAAATCCCGATGGCGAAGATCAGCGCCAGGTTGGCGAAGATCGCCTGCCCGGCGTCGTGCATCACCGCGATGTTCAGCAAGTCGGTGTCGCCCAGTCGCAGCAGGAGGCCGGCGATCGGCAGAATCGCGATCGGCAGCATCAGCGCACGGCCCAGGCGTTGCAGCCCTTCGATAAAATGTTGATACACGGCGTGTCTCCCTATTTTTGTTGTTTTCAGCTCAGCGGCCAGTGGTGTTGACAGGCTTGGCGAACGGCTTTGGCGCTGCTCAGGTTAAGCAGGCTTTGGCTCAGTTGCCGGCATTGGGCTGCGTCCAGGTGACGGACACGGTCCTTGATTTCTCCGATTTGCGGCGGGCTGACGGACAGCTCGCTGATGCCCAGGCCGATCAGCACCGGCGTGGCCAGCGGGTCGGACGCCAGCGCCCCGCACACACCGACCCAGCGCCCATGCTTGGCCGCGCCGATGCACGTCTGGGCGATCAGCCGCAGCAGCGCCGGGTGCAGGGCGTCGACCCGGGCGGCGAGGCCGGCGTGGTCTCGGTCCATGGCCAGGGTGTACTGGGACAGGTCATTGGTGCCGATGGACAAAAAGTCCGCATGCTCGGCCAGTTGCTCTGCCATCAGCGCGGCGGCGGGGACTTCGATCATCACGCCCAGCTCCGGGCGCTGGGTCAGTTCCAGCTCGGTGCACAGTTCATCGAGGCGCTGACGGATGTGCAGCAGTTCGTCGACTTCGCTGACCATCGGCAGCAGGATCCGGCAGCGTTCCAGTGGCGAGACTTGCAGCAGGGCACGCAGTTGCTGGTCCAGTACTTCCGGACGCACTTGCGCCATGCGAATGCCCCGCAGGCCCAGCACCGGGTTGGTCTCGAACGGCAGCGGCAGGTAGTCGAGTTGCTTGTCGCCGCCGACGTCGATAGTGCGGATGATCACGGATTTGTCGCCCATGGCATCCAGCACGGCCTGGTAGGCCTGGCGCTGCTCCTGTTCATCGGGTGCAGTGCGCCGATCAACAAAGAGGAATTCGGTGCGTAGCAGGCCGACGCCATCGGCGCCATTTTCAAAAGCCAGTTGGGCTTCGGTGCTGGAGGCAACGTTTGCCGCGACCTCAATACGCACGCCATCCTGAGTGCTCGCAGTGCCTTGAGCCTCCGCGTGCTGCTGTTGGCGCCGCAGTTTCTGTGCATCGCGCAACTGATGAACCTGAGCGTGGCGTGCATCATCCGGCGTCAGTTCCAGTCGACCGTTGGCGGCGTCCAGCACCACGCGCTGGCCCTGTGGCACCTCCAACAGTTGCTCGCCCAAAGCAACCACACACGGCAGGCCTTTGCCCCGTGCCAGAATCGCCACATGAGAAGTCGCGCCGCCTTCGGCCATGCAGATGCCGGCGGCGTGTTGCTGGCTCAATTGCAGCAGATCCGACGGGGTCAATTCATGGGCGGAGACGATCGCGCCGGCCGGCAATTCGAAGTGCCAGGCCTCACCCAGCAGCGCCCGTAGCACGCGTTGTTGCAAGTCCCGCAGGTCGTTGGCGCGTTCGGCGAACAGCGGTTTGCCAAGGGCGAGCAGCACTGCGCATTGGGCCTGGATCGCATCGCGCCAGGCGTGAGTGGCGGCACTGCCGTGTTCGATGGCGGTGGTGGCGGCTTCCAGCAGGGTCGGGTCTTCCAGCAGGGCCAAGTGGGCGGCGAAGATCTCTTCTTCCTCCACATCCTTGCGCTGACGGGCCTGGTCCAGGGTATGGCGGATTTCGCCGCGCACCTGTTCCAAGGCACTGTCCAGGTGCTGCAGCTGTTCATCCGGCGCGTTGTTGCCCGGGTCCACCGGCAACTCGATCCCGTTCAGGCGGAACAGCGGGCCGCAGACCAGACCCGGCGCGGCGCAGACGCCTTGCAGCACACCGGCCTCGGTATTCGCGCGTCGCGGGGCGGCGGCCACCGGGGCGTGATGTTCTTCGCTGACGGCCACCGACAGCGCGGCGATCAGTGCTTGCAGCGCCGCTTCACAATCCTTGCCGCGACAAGTGACCTGTACCTCGTCCTGCTCACCAATCCCCAGTCCCATCAAACCGATCAAGCTGTCGCACGAGGCCGATTTGCCGGCGAAATGCAGCTGCGACTGGCTGCTGAATGCCTGTGCAGTCTTGCGGATCAAGGCCGCAGGGCGCGCGTGCAGGCCGCCACGATGGGTGATGCGAATGGTCGCGCTGGCTTCGGCGACCGACTCATCAATCACTTTCGCTGCACCGGCCAACCGCGCAACCACATGCAGCAACGGCTCACCGACCCTGACGGTTTTCAGGGTGATGGGCCGCAAC
The DNA here is from genome assembly GCF_020515595.1 of Pseudomonas sp. MWU16-30323. NCBI lineage: Bacteria > Pseudomonadati > Pseudomonadota > Gammaproteobacteria > Pseudomonadales > Pseudomonadaceae > Pseudomonas > Pseudomonas sp. MWU16-30323. The sequence continues at coordinate 37,711 of NZ_JAIWYM010000009.1, read as the reverse complement.
TCAAACGACTCGCTGTTGGTCAGGATGATCAGGCTGACCAGGCTTTTGCACTGCCGCGCAATCAGGTCCAGGTCAAACTGCACCAGCGTCTGGCCCTTGCTGACCCGCGCCCCTTGCTTGACCAGCAGCGCAAAGCCTTCGCCGTTCAATTCCACCGTGTCGATGCCCACGTGCATCAGCAATTCGGCGCCGTTATCGGCGCGAATGGTCAGCGCATGCCCGGTGCGGGCGACGTGGATGATCACGCCGTCGCACGGCGCATGCAGGCAATCGTTGAGCGGGTCGATAGCAATGCCGTCGCCCATGGCGCCACTGGCGAACACTTCGTCGGGAACGTTGCCCAGGGTCAACACCGGCCCACTGAGGGGAGCGCTGAGGGTGAGGTCTTTATTATTGTGGGACATGGGCACGGTACTCATCAGGAAAACGCTGTAATCAACTCAGTGGGTACGGGTCACTTTGCTCAAGTGACGCGGTTGGTCCGGGTCCATGCCCCGGGCTTCTGCCAAACCGGCAGCCATCACGTAGAAACTCTGGATCGCCAGGATCGGGTCCAGGGCCGGGTGTTCGGCGCGGCTCAGGGTCAGGTCGCGTTCGGCGATGTCGTCGGGAGCGGCCAGTAATACGCGGGCACCGCGCTGGCGCATGTCGGCGGCGAGGCTCAGCAGGCCGGCTTGTTCGGCGCCACGGGGGGCGAAGACCAGCAGCGGGTAGTTGTCATCGATCAGGGCCATCGGGCCATGGCGCACTTCGGCGCTGCTGAAGGCTTCGGCCTGGATCGCCGAGGTTTCCTTGAGCTTGAGCGCAGCTTCCTGGGCAATGGCAAAACCGGCGCCACGGCCGATCACCATCAGTTGCTGGCAGTCGCGCAGGGCTTCGATGGCCACGCTCCAGTCTTGCTTGGCGGCTTCACGCAAACCTTCGGGCAATGCCTTACAGGCTTGAAGTAACTCGTCTTCCTGATTCCAGTGGCCGATCAATTGGGCGCTGGCGCTCAGGGTGGCGATAAAGCTTTTGGTGGCCGCGACACTGCGTTCCGGCCCGGCGCACAGCGGCACGTGGAATTCGCAGGCGGCTTCCAGTGGCGAGTCTTCGGCGTTGACCATCGAGATGCTCAAGGCACCACGCTTGCGCAACAGGCGCAGGCTGTTGACCAGGTCCGGGCTCTGCCCCGACTGGGAGAAACCGAACGCCACTTGCCCGCTGACCTTGAGCGGCGATTGCAGCATGGTCACCACCGACATCGGCAACGAAGCCACCGGAATCCCCAGGTGTTGCATGGTCAGGTAGGCGAAGTAACTGGCGGCATGGTCCGAACTGCCGCGGGCGATGGTCATCGCCACTTGCGGCGGTTGGCGACGCAGGCGGCCGGCGACTTCCACCAGCACAGGGTCCAGACGTTGCAGTTGAGCCTCGACGGCCTCGCAGGAGGCCAGGGCCTCTTCAAGCATTTTTGAAGTCAATGGTTTCTCCTTCGACCATTACGTCGGTGAGGTGCAGGGAGCGGTCCAGGCGCACGCAGTCGGCAAAGCTGCCGGGTTGCAGGCGACCGCGTTCTTCGAGGCCCAGGTAGTCCGCAGGAAATTGCGACAGGCGTTGTGAGGCTTCGCTGATGGGCAGGCCGATCTTCACCAGGTTGCGCAGCGCCTGGTCCATGGTCAGGGTGCTGCCGGCCAGCGTTCCATCGGCCAGGCGTACGCCGCCCAGGCACTTGGTCACGGTGTGGCTGCCCAGCTTGTATTCACCGTCGGGCATGCCGGCGGCGGCGGTGGAATCGGTGACGCAGTACAGGCACGGGATCGAACGCAGGGCCACACGCATGGCGCCGGGGTGCACGTGCAGCAGGTCGGGAATCAGTTCGGCGTATTTGGCGTGGGCCAATGCGGCACCGACGATGCCGGGCTCGCGGTGATGCAGCGGGCTCATGGCGTTATACAAATGGGTAAAGCTGGTGGCGCCGGCGGCGAGGGCGGCGACGCCTTCTTCGTAGCTGCCCAGGGTGTGGCCGATCTGCATGCGCACGCCGCGTTCGCTGAGGGCGCGGATCAGGCCGTCATGGCCGGCGATTTCCGGGGCAATGGTGATCACCCGGATCGGCGCCAGGCGCAGGTATTCTTCGACTTCGGCCATCAAGGCGGTGTGGGCGAAGTTCGGTTGTGCGCCGAGTTTTCCGGGATTGATGTAGGGGCCTTCCAGGTGCACGCCGAGCACACGGGCGGTGCCGGTCGGGCGGCTCTCGCAATAGGTGCCGATTTCGCCGAGCACACGGGTGATTTCGTCCACCGGCGCGGTCATGGTGGTGGCCAGCAGCGAGGTGGTGCCAAACCGCACGTGGGTGCGGGTGATGGTGTGGAAGGCGTCGGAGCCTTCCATGATGTCCTTGCCGCCACCGCCGTGCACATGCAGGTCGATAAAGCCTGGCAGCAAATACGGCAGGTCGTTGTCAGCCGGGTCGCACGGGCTGCCTTCAACGGCAGTGACCTTGCCGTGCTGGTGCACCAGGCGACCGCGAATCCAGCCGTTGGGCGTGAGGATGTTGTCTTCGGACATGGGCAGTTCTCTAAATTCGCAGTTCAGCGGAATAGTCGTGGCGGCGCAGTTCTGCGACGAAGTCGTAGTAGTCGTTGCGGCAATAGGTGTCGGTGATTTCAATCGGGGTGTTGTCGGCGGTGTAGCCCACCCGGGTCATCAGCAGCATGGCGGTGCCGGGGGCGATGCCCACCAGGGCCGCGAACTCGTCCGAGGCGTTGATCGCCTGGATGTGTTGCAGGGCGCGCACGATGGGCTTGCCGATGCTCTCCAGGTACTCGTACAGCGAGTTGCCGATGGCCTGCGGGTGGGGGAGGACAGAGGCGGGCATGGCGGTCATTTCAATCGCCATCACCGTGTCGTCGGCCTTACGCAAGCGCTTGAGCCGTGCGACCTTGTCGGCAGGCGACAGGCCCAGGCGGATCAATTCTTCATGGGTGGGCTGGGTGATGTCCCGCTCCAGCCACTGGGACGTCGGCACAAACCCCTTGAGCCGGAGCATTTCGCTGAAGCCCGAGAGGCGCGACAGCGGCTGTTCCAGGCGCGGCGTGATGAAGGTTCCGGAGCCTTGGCTGCGACGGATCAGGCCTTGTTCGAACAGTACTTCCAGCGCCTTGCGGGCGGTCACTCGGGAAATGCTCAGTTGCTCGCTGAGGGCGCGTTCCGACGGCAATGCCTGCTCGGATTTCCATTGGCCGGCATGAATCGCGGCTTCGAGGTTACGGGCCAGTTGCAGGTACAGCGGCGTCGATTGTTTATCGTCGGGGCGCAGGGCCAGGATGGGATTCATCGTGTCGGTTTCCGATGCGGTTATTGGAGTGTTGTCGCCCGGTAGTGATCGCAAGCTAATACCACTTAAATACCATGTCAATGCAGCGAAAACGGTGCAGGCGAGCGTTTACGGGCGCCTTAATAGTGCGCCAGTTCAAGTGGTATTAGAGAGGTCTTTCTGTCGCGCAGAAGCGCGCAGCTTGCCGGGGTGAACTGGTATTCACCGGCAAGCGCTGCGTGGGGCAGGAATTTTTTTTGAATTATTTTACGAGTGGCGGAAAAATTACGGACGAATCTCGATCATCGTGCCGTCTTTCACCAGGTTCCAGACTTCGCGCATGTCGACGTTGCGCATGCCGATGCAGCCGTCGGTCCAGTCCAGGGTGTGGAACAGCTCTTCGGGGTAGTCCTCGGCGTCGGGGGTGCCGTGGATCATGATCATGCTGCCGGGCTTGACCCCTTCGCGGCGGGCGCGGGCGGAGTCGCTGATATTGGGGTAGGAAATGTGCATGGCCAGGTTGAAGCGGTCGCTGGTCTTGCGCCAGTCGATCCAGTAGAAGCCTTCCGGGGTTCGGCGGTCGCCTTCCATCAGCTTGGTGCCCTTGGGGTTCTTGCCCAGGGAAATGCGGTAGGTCTTGAGGGGCTTGCCGTCGTTGATCAGTTGCAACTGATGGGCGGACTTGAGCACCAGGACTTTTTCGACGGGTTTGTCCCCCAGGATCACTTGGGTGGAGGCTGGCGACAGCGTGGCAAACGACAGGCAGATCAGAGCAAGCAACCAACGCATTAAAACGGTATCCCCTGAAAAGACTACGTGCCGCCTGGAGTGTTATTTGGCCAACTGGGTCAGCGGCGGCACGGACTCGCTGCGCACCGGATACGACTGTTGCCGGCGGTCAGCAAAAAAGCATTCTAAGGTACGCCCGACCGTGCGGAAAGCCAGCTCGGACCAAGGGATGTCGGCTTCATCGAATAAGCGCACTTCGAGGCTTTCGGGGCCTGCGGCAAAGTCCAGGTCGATCAGTTCGGCCCGGTAGAAGATGTGCACCTGGCTGATGTGCGGCACGTCGATCAGGGTGTAGATGCTCAGGTTGCGCACCCGGGCGCAGGCTTCTTCCATGGTTTCGCGCATGGCGGCCTGTTCGACGGTCTCGCCGTTCTCCATAAAGCCTGCAGGCAAGGTCCAGAAGCCCAGGCGCGGCTCGATGGCGCGGCGGCACAGCAGCACCTGGTCGCCCCATACCGGCACGGTGCCGGCGACGATATTGGGGTTCTGATAGTGAATGGTCTGACAGTGATCGCAGACATAACGCAGGCGTGCGTCGCCTTCGGGAATGCGCTGGGTGACCGGTTTACCGCACTGGCTGCAGAAGTTCATGCTGGGGTTCCTGGAGAGTGCGCCTATCTTGGCGTGACCGGGTATGGGCTGCAAGTTGTCGTTTAGCGACATGCCCGGGGTTTTGGGGTTGGGCGTGCGCACGGTTTGGTGCATGATGCAAGGTAGCCAACAGACCGAGATGACTCATGCTGGACGAGCTACTTCGCCGGGTAAGCAATCATACGCCCCACACGCTGGAGACCGACGGTCGGTTCCCGGAAGCGGCGGTACTGGTGCCGATCACCCGCAGTGACGAACCCGAGCTGATCCTGACCTTGCGCGCCAGCGGGTTGTCGACCCATGGCGGCGAAGTGGCGTTCCCTGGCGGGCGCCGCGACCCGGAAGACCCGGACCTGATCTTCACCGCGCTGCGTGAAGCCGAAGAAGAAATCGGCCTGCCGCCGGGCCTGGTGGAAGTCATCGGCCCGTTGAGCCCGCTGATTTCCCTGCACGGTATCCGCGTCACGCCTTATGTAGGCGTTATCCCCGATTACGTTGAATACCTGGCCAATGACGCCGAGATCGCCGCTGTTTTCAGCGTGCCACTGGAGTTTTTTCGCCAGGACCCTCGCGAGCATACCCACCGTATCGATTACCAGGGCCGCAGTTGGTACGTGCCCAGTTACCGGTTTGGCGAATACAAGATCTGGGGCCTGACGGCGATCATGATCGTCGAGCTGATCAATCTGCTCTATGACGACACCGACATCAGCCTGCATCGACCGCCGAAAAGCTTCATCAATACCTAAGAGCCAGATGGCCATCGTTCCTGCCGTGAGGATCCACCTATGAAATACCGCCTGGGCGACGCCCGAGTCGAAACCCATCCCAACAGCTGGGTGGCCCCCAATGCCACGCTGGTGGGCAAGGTCAAGTTGGAGGAGGGCGCCAACGTCTGGTTCAACGCGGTGTTGCGCGGCGACAACGAACTGATCCTGATCGGCAAGAACAGCAACGTGCAGGACGGCAGCGTGATGCACACCGACATGGGTTACCCGCTGACCCTCGGCACCGGCGTGACCATCGGCCATAACGCCATGTTGCATGGCTGCACGGTGGACGATTTCAGCCTGATTGGGATCAACGCGGTGATTCTTAACGGCGCGAAGATCGGCAAGCACTGCATCATCGGCGCCAATTCGCTGATCGGCGAGGGCAAGGAAATTCCCGATGGTTCGCTGGTGATGGGCTCGCCGGGCAAAGTGGTACGGGAGCTGACCGAGGTGCAGAAGAAGATGCTCGAGGCCAGCGCTGCGCACTATGTGCATAACGCCCAGCGTTATGCCCGTGACCTGGTTGAGCAGGAAGAATGAACCCGGTGGAACGCCCCGTCGCCTCGCCTTGCGTGAGCATTTGTGCCCTGGATGACGATGATATTTGCACCGGCTGCCAGCGGACTGTGGAGGAGATCACCCGCTGGAGCCGTATGGACAACGCCGAGCGCCGGGTGGTGCTGGGGTTGTGCCATGAGCGGGCGAAGGCGAGTGGCTTGGTGTGGATGATTCCCGGTAAATCCGGCGGCTGATCGCTAGAGGGCTGCACTTAATGTGGCGAGGGAGCTTGCTCCCGCTGAGCTGCTAAGCAGCCCCAAATCAGACGACAGGATGACTTCAGGTACACCGCAATCGCCCATTTCAGGGCCGCTTCGCGCCCCAGCGGGAGCAAGCTCCCTCGCCACATTGATGGGTTGTGAAGTACCCTGTGGCCCTTGTTCACAGGTCCCTCGCCCCATGTTCTTCCTGATCGCCTATATCAGCAGCGTCGTGCTGATCAACTTTGCCTTTTCCACCGCTCCGCACCTGGATGTCATCTGGTCTGCCTGGGGCGGCCTGGTGTTTGTCCTGCGGGACATGGTGCAAACCCGCTTCGGCCATGGCGCGATCATCGCCATGCTGGCGGCGCTGGTGCTGTCCTATATCACCTCCGATCCGTCCATCGCCCTGGCCAGCGCCACGGCGTTCGCGGTGTCCGAATGCATTGACTGGCTGGTGTTCAGCATCACCAAGCGCCCACTCCACGATCGCCTGTGGATCAGTTCGGCGCTGAGTATTCCCCTCGATACCTTCATCTTTTTCGGCCTGATCGGCGCACTCACGCCTGCCGTGGCCGGCACCGCCCTGGTCTCGAAATTCGCCGGCGTCACCGTGGTGTGGCTGGCCATGGCCTGGCGTTTGCGTCGGCAGCGCGTCGCCAACTGAAGCCAATCTTTACAGTTCATGTAAAATGCCGGCCTTTCTCCCCACGATCCGCTCCCCTGAGGACCTGAGATGACCCGAATCGGAACTCCATTGTCGCCAACCGCGACCCGCGTAATGCTGTGTGGCTGCGGTGAGCTGGGCAAGGAAGTGGTAATCGAACTGCAACGCCTGGGCGTTGAAGTGATTGCCGTGGATCGCTACGCCAACGCGCCGGCGATGCAGGTTGCCCACCGTAGCCACGTGATCAACATGCTCGACGGTGCCGCCCTGCGTGCCGTGATCGAGGCCGAAAAGCCGCACTTCATCGTGCCGGAAATCGAAGCGATCGCCACCGCCACCCTGGTGGAGCTGGAGGCCGAAGGCTTCAACGTGATCCCGACCGCCCGTGCGACCTTGCTGACCATGAACCGCGAAGGCATCCGTCGCCTGGCCGCTGAAGAGCTGGACCTGCCGACCTCGCCGTACCACTTCGCCGACACCTTCGAGGACTACAGCAAAGCCGTCACCGACCTGGGCTTCCCGTGTGTGGTCAAGCCGGTGATGAGTTCGTCGGGCAAGGGCCAGAGCCTGTTGCGCAGCGCCGATGACGTGCAGAAAGCCTGGGATTACGCCCAGGAAGGCGGGCGTGCCGGAAAGGGCCGGGTGATCATCGAAGGCTTTATCGACTTCGACTACGAAATCACCCTGCTGACCGTGCGCCACATTGGCGGCACCACCTTCTGCGCGCCTGTCGGTCACCGTCAGGAGAAGGGCGACTACCAGGAATCCTGGCAGCCACAGGCCATGAGCCCGATTGCACTGGCGGAATCCGAGCGCGTTGCCAAGGCGGTAACCGAAGCATTGGGTGGTCGTGGTCTGTTTGGCGTCGAGCTGTTCATCAAGGGCGATCAGGTGTGGTTCAGCGAAGTATCGCCGCGCCCTCATGACACTGGCCTGGTAACCCTGATTTCCCAGGACCTGTCGCAGTTCGCCCTGCATGCGCGGGCAATTCTCGGCCTGCCGATTCCGTTGATCCGTCAGTTCGGGCCTTCGGCTTCGGCAGTGATTCTGGTGGAAGGCAAGTCGACCCAGACGGCGTTCGCCAACCTGGGGGCTGCGTTGAGCGAGCCGGACACGGCGTTGCGTTTGTTCGGCAAGCCGGAAGTGAACGGTCAGCGCCGTATGGGCGTGGCGCTGGCGCGGGATGAGTCGATTGAGGCTGCCCGGGCTAAAGCGACCCGTGCGTCGAAGGCGGTTGTTGTAGAGCTGTAACCGAGTCGCGCCCTTCGCGAGCAAGCCCGCTCCCACATTTGAATGTATTCGCAAATCAAAATGTGGGAGGGGGCTTGCTCCCGAAGGCGGTTTATCAGGCGACCTTGTTCAAATCGTTATTGCGCGTCTCTTTCAGGCACAGCACAGCAATCAAGCTGATCACCGCTGCCGCCGACACATACCCGCCGACATAGCTCAAACCGCCCATCGCCACCAGTTTGGTCGCGAAGAACGGTGCCGCCGACGCGCCCACGATCCCGCCCAGGTTATACGCCGCCGAAGCACCGGTATAACGCACGCGGGTCGGGAACAGTTCCGGCAACATCGCGCCCATCGGGGCGAACGTCACGCCCATCAAAAACAGCTCCAGCGCCAGGAACAGTGCCACGGCCCAGGTTGAACCGTGGGTCAGCAACGGTTCCATGGTGAAGCCGGAGAGGATGGTCAGGATCGCGCCGACAATCAGCACCGGCTTACGCCCGTAACGGTCGCTGGCCAACGCCGCCAGCGGCGTCGCCGCGCCCATGAACAGCACGGCGAAGCACAGCAGGCCGAGGAAGGTTTCACGGCTGTAGCCCAGCGTGGACACGCCGTAACTCAGAGAAAACGCCGTGGTGATATAGAACAGCGCATAACACACCACCATCGACGCCGCGCCCAGCAGTACCGGCAGCCAATGCTGGCTGAACAGTTCCACCAGTGGCACTTTAACCGGGGCTTCCTTGGCTACGGCATTCGCGAATACAGGCGTTTCATGCAGTTTGAGTCGCGCATACAGGCCCACCATCACCAGCGCCGCGCTGAGGATGAACGGAATGCGCCAGCCCCAGCTGCGGAATTGCTCGTCGCTCAGGCTCATGGCCAGGATCAGGAACAGCCCGTTGGCTGCCAGAAAGCCGATCGATGGGCCCAGTTGCGGGAACATGCCGAACCAGGCGCGTTTGCCCTTCGGTGCGTTCTCGGTGGCCAGCAACGCCGCGCCGCCCCATTCGCCGCCAAGCCCGAGGCCTTGGCCAAAGCGCAGTACGCAGAGCAGGATCGGCGCCCAGGCCCCGATGCTGTCGTAACCGGGCAGCAAGCCGATGAGGGTGGTGCACACGCCCATCAGCAGCAGGGACGCCACCAGTGTCGACTTGCGGCCGATCCGGTCGCCAAAGTGGCCAAACAGCGCCGAACCCAACGGCCGCGCGATAAACGCGATACCGAAGGTCAGGAACGAGGCAAGCATCTGCGCCGTGCCGGAGGTTTGCGGGAAGAACACCGGGCCGATCACCAGGGCAGCGGCAGTCGCATAGATATAGAAGTCGTAGAACTCGATGGCGGTGCCGATGATGCTCGCGGTGGCGACCCGGGCCGTCGAGTTGGTCGGGGCGGCGGTCGCCGTCTCGTTATAGGTGGTGCTCATTGAGGTATCCCTGACGGTCATTGCGCGTTTGGACGCGGATTATTATTGGTCGAACACCCATGGATCAGGGTTGTGCGCGGGGCGGCTCGGGATGGGAGCAAGCACCGGTCAGACATGGGTAAAACGGTGCCTGGACGCGCTCAGTGCGGGTAGCACGCGGTCGGGCGGGGCTTGGGTAAGCCGCCCGATTATAGGAAGGGGTTTGCGGATCCAACAAGGGGCTTAAGCAGCGACCGGCACTGTGCTGGTGTGCCAGATCAGCACCTTGGCGACGCGGTTGTCCTCGGTCTCGAGGATTTCCAGGCGATAGCGGCCGATTTTCAGGCACACGGCGCAGTCCGGAATGGTCTCCAGCGCTTCGGTGACCAGGCCGTTGAGGGTCTTGGGGCCGTCGCTGGGCAGGTGCCAGCCGAGGGTTTTGTTCAAGTCGCGAATCGAGGCGGCGCCGTCGATCACGTAGCGGCCATCCAGTTGTGGCTGGATGTGCGGGTTGTCGAGGTGCTGCTCGCTTTCGAACTCGCCGACGATTTCTTCAAGAATGTCTTCCAGGGTCACAATGCCCAGCACTTCGCCGTATTCATCCACCACCATGCCCAAGCGGCGCTGCTGCTTGTGGAAGTTCAGCAATTGCAGTTGCAGCGGTGTGCTTTCCGGGACGAAGTAGGGCTCGTGACAGGCCTCCAGCAGCGCTTCCTTGGTCAGGCTGGCGTCCGGCAGCAGGTGGCGGATCTGCCGAGTGTTGAGCACCGCTTCCACCTGGTTGATGTCGCTGTGGAAAACCGGCAGCCGGGTACGCGTGGAAACCCGCAGTTGCTCGATGATTTCCTCTACCGAGTCATCCAGGTTGATGCCGTCCACTTCGCTGCGGGGCACCAGGATGTCATTCACGGTGATGTTGTCCAGGGCATGAATGCCTGGCATGCCCGGTGCGCGGGTATTGGGGATTTCGGCTTCCGGCTCGTCGTCCTGATCCGGCTGCGGCTCGTCGCTCTTCTTGACCACGCCAGGTTTGCGGGCAAATGGGCGCAGCAGCAACAGGCTGACGCCGTTGAGCAGCCAAGCCAGCGGATAAAGGATTTTCAACGGCACGCTCAGCAACGTATTGCCGAAACCGAGGATGGTTTGCGGGTGGCGAGTGGCCAGGGCGCGGGGCAGGTAGTCGGCCAGCACCAGCAGGACCGCGCTGGAGATCACCCAGCCGAGCCATGGGCCGTTTTCCGCCCAGGCGTAGATCGCCAGCAGGGTGCAGAGAATCACCACCACGGCGCGGCACAAGGTGTTGCAGAGGATCAGGCTGTTGCGCGGGAAATTCAGGCGGGCGGCGGCTTTGTCACCCTGGCGGGTGCCAGGGCGCAGGGCCAGCAAATGTTGCTGGGCGGCTTCGATGGCGGTAAACAGCGCCGACCATAAAACCAGCAAGGCTACTACCGCAAGCATCGGCCCTAAGGGCAAGTTGTCCATGTCGGCTGCCCGTCAGATATGCAGGATGTATTCGCGAACCAGCTTGCTGCCGAAATAGGCCAGCATCAGCAGGCAGAAACCGGCCAGGGTCCAGCGGATCGCCTTGTGCCCGCGCCAGCCGAGGCGGTTGCGGCCCCACAGCAGCACGCTGAACACCACCCAGGCCAGGCAGGCCAGGAGGGTTTTGTGCACCAGGTGCTGGGCGAACAGGTTCTCGACGAACAGCCAGCCGGAGATCAGCGACAGCGACAGCAGCGTCCAGCCGGCCCAGAGGAAGCCGAACAGCAGGCTTTCCATGGTTTGCAACGGCGGGAAGTTCTTGATCAGCCCGGACGGGTGCTTGTGCTTGAGCTGGTGGTCTTGCAACAGCAGCAACAAAGCCTGGAACACCGCGATGGTGAACATGCCGTAGGCGAGGATCGACAGCAGGATGTGGGCGAGGATGCCCGGCTCTTCATCAATGACCTGCACGGTGCCGGTCGGCGTGAATTGCGCCAGCAGTACCGTCAGCACCCCGAGCGGGAACAGCAGCACCAGCAGGTTCTCCACCGGAATCCTGTAACAGGCCATCAGGGTCAGTGCGATCACTGCGGCGGCAATCAGGCTGGCGGCGCTGAAAAAATCCAGGCCCAGGCCGACCGGCGTCATCAAGTGCGTGAACAGGCTGGCCGCGTGGGCGAGCAGAGCAAGGACGCCAAGGCCTACCAACAGGCGTTTGTCGGCCTTGGCGCCTTGGGCCAGACGAGTGCCCTGATAAAGGGTCGCAGCGGCATACAAGATGGCGGCGGCGAGGCTGGGTAGCAAACTGGGTGACAAAGGGAGCATAAATCCTGTTAAGCAGGCCCGAAAGGCGCTGAGTTTGGCATACACCTGCGTAACACGAAAGACTCTCAGGCCAGACAGCGGGTGTGCATGGCGGCAGTCTTCGCTATAATCCGCGACCTGCCCACGCCGCAGGCTCGCCGAACGCTGTTTTTAATAGCGATTTACCACAGCCTGGGCCGCCATTACCTCGGTCTACCAATGCATTTCGATGAATAGGGCCTGAAAGGATCGCGCATGTTTGAAAACTTGACTGACCGTCTCTCGCAGACGCTGCGCCATGTCACCGGCAAGGCCAAGCTGACCGAGGACAATATTAAAGACACCCTGCGTGAAGTGCGCATGGCGTTGCTGGAAGCCGACGTCGCCTTGCCGGTGGTGAAGGACTTCGTCAACTCGGTCAAAGAGCGCGCGGTCGGCACTGAAGTGTCCCGCAGCCTGACCCCGGGCCAGGCCTTTGTGAAGATCGTCCAGGCCGAACTCGAAAGCCTGATGGGCGCGGCCAACGAAGATTTGAACCTCAGCGCCGTCCCGCCAGCCGTTGTGCTGATGGCCGGCTTGCAAGGTGCGGGCAAGACCACCACCGCCGGCAAACTGGCGCGCTTCCTTAAAGAGCGCAAGAAGAAGTCGGTGATGGTGGTGTCTGCGGACGTTTACCGTCCGGCCGCGATCAAACAGCTGGAAATGCTCGCGGGCGAAGTGGGCGTGACCTTCTTCCCGTCCGACCTGAGCCAGAAGCCGGTCGATATCGCCCAGGCGGCTATTAAAGAAGCCAAGCTGAAATTCATCGACGTGGTCATCGTCGATACCGCCGGTCGCCTGCACATCGATGAAGAGATGATGGGCGAGATCAAGGCGCTGCATGCCGCGATCAACCCGGTAGAGACCCTGTTCGTGGTCGACGCCATGACCGGCCAGGATGCGGCCAACACCGCCAAGGCCTTTGGTGATGCACTGCCGCTGACCGGCGTGATCCTGACCAAGGTTGACGGCGACGCCCGTGGCGGTGCCGCCTTGTCGGTGCGTGCGATTACCGGCAAGCCGATCAAGTTCATCGGTATGGGCGAGAAGAGCGAAGCGCTCGAGCCGTTCCACCCTGAGCGGATCGCCTCGCGTATCCTCGGCATGGGCGACGTGCTCAGCCTGATCGAGCAAGCGGAAGCGACCCTCGACAAGGACAAGGCCGACAAACTGGCTAAAAAGCTGAAGAAGGGCAAGGGCTTCGACCTCGAAGACTTCCGCGACCAGCTGCAACAGATGAAGAACATGGGCGGCCTCGGCGGCCTGATGGACAAGCTGCCGAACATCGGCGGCGTGAACCTGGCGCAAATGGGCAATGCCCAGGGCGCGGCAGAGAAGCAATTCAAGCAGATGGAAGCCATCATCAACTCCATGACCCCGGCCGAGCGCCGCGACCCTGAGCTGATCAGCGGTTCGCGCAAACGTCGGATCGCCATGGGTTCCGGCACCCAGGTGCAGGACATCGGTCGCTTGATCAAGCAGCACAAGCAGATGCAGAAGATGATGAAGAAATTCTCCGCAAAAGGCGGAATGGCCAAGATGATGCGCGGCATGGGCGGTATGTTGCCCGGCGGCGGCATGCCGAAAATGTAAAGAATTCGAGCAGAAGCTCGCTTCTGCTCCGACCCACACGGATGTGGGATCTCCAGCAAACCCGCCGTTGGCGGGAGCTGACTTGCCGTTTTAACCGACGGCTCTATAGCAGATCTGAATGGCACGCTGATAGGCGCCAGAAAAAGACATTTGCAAAAGTCCGGATATTCCTTAGAATATGCGGCCTTTCGGGCACCTATGCCCGCTGTGCATTTAGATTTGCAGCACCGACTACAGGAACGATGTTCACATGCTAACAATCCGTCTTGCCCTTGGCGGCTCCAAAAAGCGCCCGTTTTACCACTTGACCGTAACTGACAGCCGCAACCCACGTGACGGCTCTCACAAGGAACAAGTTGGCTTCTTCAACCCGATCGCTCGTGGTCAAGAAGTCCGTCTGTCCGTGAACCAAGAGCGCGTAGCCTACTGGCTGAGCGTTGGTGCACAACCTTCTGAGCGCGTTGCTCAGTTGTTGAAGGATGCATCTAAGGCTGCGGCCTGAGCAATATGAACGCGACGCCAGCGGTTGCTGATGATTTGATCGTTATCGGCAAGATTTATTCTGTTCATGGCGTTCGCGGCGAAGTGAAGGTGTATTCCTTTACTGATCCGACTGAAAACCTGTTGCAGTACAAGACCTGGACGCTCAAGCGCGAAGGTAGTGTGAAACAGGTAGAGCTGGTCAGTGGACGCGGGAGCGACAAGTTCCTGGTCGCAAAGCTCAAGGGTCTTGATGATCGTGAAGAAGCTCGTCTTCTGGCCGGTTATGAGATCTGCGTGCCGCGCAACCTGTTCCCTGAATTGACCGACGGCGAGTACTACTGGTACCAGCTGGAAGGTCTGAAGGTTATTGATCAACTCGGGCAATTGCTCGGGAAAATCGATCATCTTCTGGAAACCGGCGCCAATGATGTAATGGTGGTCAAGCCTTGCGCTGGCAGCCTGGATGATCGCGAACGCCTGTTGCCCTATACCGAGCAATGCGTGTTGGCCGTCGACCTGGCAGCGGGCGAGATGAAGGTGGAATGGGACGCGGACTTCTAACGTGGCTAACCTGCGCGTTGAAGTGATCAGTTTGTTTCCCGAGATGTTTTCCGCCATCAGCGAGTACGGCATCACCAGTCGGGCGGTGAAACAGGGGCTCTTGCAGCTCACCTGTTGGAACCCGCGAGACTACACGACAGATCGACATCACACTGTGGACGACCGCCCATTTGGCGGTGGCCCGGGCATGGTGATGAAGATCAAGCCCCTGGAAGATGCGTTGGTTCAGGCCAAGGCAGCCGCCGGGGAGAAGGCGAAGGTAATTTACCTGTCCCCTCAAGGCCGTCAGCTGAATCAGTCGGCGGTACGCGAGTTGGCGAATCTGGAAGCATTAATCCTGATTGCCGGTCGCTATGAAGGCATTGACGAGCGGTTTATTGAAGCTCACGTCGATGAAGAGTGGTCGATTGGGGACTATGTCCTGTCTGGCGGCGAGCTGCCGGCGATGGTCCTGATAGATGCGGTTACACGACTGCTGCCTGGAGCTTTAGGGCATGCGGACTCCGCGGAGGAAGATTCCTTCACGGATGGTTTGCTGGATTGCCCGCACTACACCCGACCGGAGGTGTATGCGGATCAGCGTGTTCCCGACGTATTGCTAAGTGGCAATCACGCACACATCCGGCGTTGGCGTTTACAGCAGTCCCTCGGGCGGACCTATGAACGACGCGCCGATCTTCTGGAAAGCCGCTCGCTTTCTGGAGAAGAGAAGAAGCTGCTCGAGGAATACATCCTCGGGCGGGACGATAGTTAACAACGTATCGATGGTAGGTCCGACGACTTACCTTAGGAGCACAGCATGACTAACAAAATCATCCTTGCACTCGAAGCAGAGCAGATGACCAAAGAGATCCCTACCTTTGCCCCGGGCGACACCATTGTCGTTCAGGTGAAAGTGAAGGAAGGCGACCGTTCGCGTCTGCAAGCGTTCGAAGGCGTGGTAATTGCCAAGCGTAACCGTGGTGTGAACAGTGCTTTCACTGTTCGTAAAATCTCCAACGGTGTTGGCGTAGAGCGTACTTTCCAGACCTACAGCCCGCAAATCGACAGCATGGCCGTTAAGCGTCGCGGTGACGTACGTAAAGCCAAGCTGTACTACCTGCGTGACCTGTCCGGTAAAGCAGCTCGCATCAAGGAAAAACTGGCTTAAGTCCAGCTTCCCGATGCAGAAAAAAGCAGCCTACGGGCTGCTTTTTTGTTGCCTGAAATTTGTCCATTTCCCCGGTATCTATTCATGACTCCCCGCCTCGAAGAAATTCAGCGTCGCACTGACCTTAAAGCCGTTTTCCGCTTTTGTGGCGAGGGAGCTTGCTCCCGTTGGGCTGCGCAGCGGCCCTGAAACCGGCAATAGAAGTCTCTCTGCTGAACCTCAATGGTCAATCAGGGCCGCTTCGCGCCCCAGCGGGAGCAAGCTCCCTCGCCACAGATTATTTGCCCGCCTTCATTGATGTGTAGATGACTGTGCTGCGATAGGATCTACTCGACACCGCCATTTTCCCAGCCTGAGCCCCCATGCCCGCCATCGACCATCCCCAGATCGACCGCTTCCTCGATGCCCTATGGCTGGAAAAAGGCCTGTCAGACAACACCCGCCAGGCCTACCGCAGTGACCTGGCGTTGTTCAATGGCTGGTTGCAGGAAAAAAACCTCGAGCTGCTCAACGCCGGTCGCGAGCTGATCCTCGACCATTTGTCCTGGCGCCTGGAGCAAAATTACAAACCGCGCTCTACCGCGCGTTTTCTCTCGGGCGTACGTGGCTTTTATCGCTACCTGCTGCGGGAAAAGCTGATCGCTGTCGACCCCACCCTGCAAATCGACATGCCGCAGTTGGGCCGGCCATTGCCCAAATCCCTGTCGGAAGCCGACGTCGAAGCCCTGCTCGCAGCCCCGGACTTGAGCGAGGCCATCGGCCAGCGTGACCGCGCCATGCTGGAAGTGCTGTATGCCTGCGGCCTGCGCGTCACCGAGCTGATCAGCCTGACCCTGGAGCAGGTCAACCTGCGCCAGGGCGTATTGCGCGTGATGGGCAAGGGCAGCAAGGAGCGCCTGGTGCCCATGGGCGAAGAGGCGATTGTGTGGGTCGAGCGCTACATGCGCGACGCCCGCAGCGAGTTGCTCAACGGTCGGCCCAGCGATGTGCTGTTCCCCAGCCAGCGTGGCGAGCAGATGACCCGCCAGACCTTCTGGCATCGCATCAAGCATCAGGCCAAGGTCGCGGGGATCGGCAAGTCGTTGTCGCCCCATACCCTGCGCCACGCGTTCGCCACGCATTTGCTCAACCACGGCGCGGATTTGCGCGTGGTTCAAATGCTCCTGGGCCACAGTGACTTATCCACCACCCAGATCTACACCCACGTGGCGCGGGCACGTTTGCAGGAGATGCACGCCAAGCACCATCCCCGTGGATGAAAAACCCTTCGGAAAAAGCCCAATTTCCCCGCGACTGGCTGCCCTGCGGCCCAACTGTGGTAGGCTTTGCCGGTTCGCAAAGGGGACGGCCCAAACCCGTTTTTGAAGATCGGTGTTCCTGCTCCCGTCCCTGCATCTGCCTTCAGGAGTTCCCATGCGCTTGACCCAGATTTTTGCCATCGCAGCCATTGCGTTGGTCTCCACCTTTGCCGTCGCCGATGACGCCGCAGAAAAGACAATCCGCAAGAGCCTGGAAGCCCTCCAGCTCGACACTCCGATTGAAAGCATCAGCGCCAGCCCGATGGCCGGCCTGTACGAAGTCAAGCTCAAGGGCAGCCGCGTGCTGTACGCCAGCGCCGATGGCCAGTACATCGTCCAGGGCTACCTGTTCCAGTTGAAAGACGGCAAGCCCGTGAACCTCACCGAAAAAGCCGAGCGCCTGGGTGTATCCAAGCTGATCAACGGCATTCCGGTGGCTGAAACCGTGGTTTACCCGGCCATTGGCGAAACCAAGACCCACATCACCGTGTTCACCGACACCACCTGCCCGTACTGCCACAAGCTGCACGCCGAAGTGCCTGAGCTGAACAAGCTCGGCGTTGAAGTGCGCTACGTGGCGTTCCCGCGCCAGGGCCTGGGTTCGCCGGGTGACGAGCAGTTGCAAGCCGTCTGGTGCTCCGCCGACAAGAAGGCCGCCATGGACAAGATGGTCGATGGCAAGGAAATCAAGGCTGCCAAGTGCGCCAACCCGGTTTCCAAGCAGTTCGCCCTCGGCCAGTCGATTGGTGTGAGCGGCACGCCGGCCATCGTTTTGGCTGACGGTCAGGTGATTCCGGGCTACCAGCCGGCGCCGCAAGTTGCCAAACTGGCACTCAACGCAAAGTAAGCAAAATCGTCGAGCCTTGACGATCATGATCCGCCGACAGTTCGGCGGGTCATTAATAGAGAGCCGCAGTTGTGCGGCTGTTTTCACGGCCGACCTTGAGTCGGCCGTTTCATGGGGAGTTCTTCAGTGAAACCGGTCAAAGTAGGCATCTGTGGGTTAGGGACCGTCGGTGGCGGCACCTTCAACGTACTTCAGCGTAACGCTGAAGAAATTTCCCGCCGTGCAGGGCGTGAGATTGAAGTGGCGCAAATTGCCACGCGTACACCAAAGCCTCAGTTCCAAACGACCGGTATTGCGATTACCAACGATGTCTTCGACGTCGCCACCAACCCTGAAATCGATATTGTCATCGAACTGGTGGGCGGCTACACCGTGGCCCGCGAACTGGTGCTCAAGGCCATCGAAAACGGCAAGCATGTGGTCACCGCCAACAAGGCGCTGATCGCCGTGCACGGCAACGAGATCTTCGCCAAGGCCCGCGAGAAGGGCGTGATCGTGGCATTCGAGGCCGCGGTGGCCGGGGGTATCCCGGTGATCAAGGCCATCCGTGAAGGCCTGTCCGCCAACCGCATCAACTGGGTGGCCGGCATCATCAACGGCACCGGTAACTTCATCCTCACCGAAATGCGCGAGAAGGGCCGTACCTTCGAAGACGTGCTCGCCGAAGCCCAGGCACTGGGTTACGCCGAAGCCGATCCGACCTTCGACGTCGAAGGCATCGACGCTGCCCACAAGCTGACGATCCTGGCGTCCATCGCCTTTGGTATCCCGCTGCAGTTCGACAAGGCCTACACCGAAGGCATCACCAAGCTGACCACTGCCGACGTGAACTACGCCGAAGCCCTGGGCTACCGCATCAAGCACCTCGGTGTGGCGCGCAGCACCCCGGCCGGCATCGAGCTGCGTGTGCACCCGACGCTGATCCCGGCCGACCGCCTGATCGCCAACGTCAATGGCGTGATGAACGCCGTGATGGTCAACGGTGATGCTGCCGGTTCGACCCTGTTCTACGGTGCCGGCGCCGGCATGGAGCCCACGGCTTCGTCGGTGATCGCCGACCTGGTGGACGTGGTTCGCGCCATGACCAGCGACCCGGAAAACCGCGTACCGCACCTGGCCTTCCAGCCGGACTCGCTGTCGGCCCACCCGATCCTGCCGATCGAGGCCTGCGAAAGTGCCTACTACCTGCGCATCCAGGCCAAGGATCACCCGGGCGTGCTCGCTCAGGTGGCCAGCATCCTGTCGGAGCGCGGCATCAACATTGAATCGATCATGCAGAAGGAAGTCGAAGAACAAGACGGCCTGGTGCCCATGATCCTGCTGACCCACCGTGTGCTGGAACAGCACATCAACGATGCCATCGCCGCGCTTGAAGCGTTGCAGGGTGTGGTTGGGCCGGTGGTGCGGATTCGCGTCGAACACCTGAACTAATCGTTTTGCGGCAAGAGCCCCACGCGTTCGGCGGCCCTTGTTCAAGCATGCTCTAGAGGAGCCAGTCATGCGTTATATCAGCACCCGCGGCCAGGCACCGGCCCTGAATTTCGAAGACGTTCTGCTGGCCGGTCTGGCCACTGACGGCGGCCTGTACGTGCCGGAAAATCTGCCACGCTTCACCCAGGAAGAAATCGCGTCCTGGGCCGGCCTGCCGTACCACGAGCTGGCGTTCCGGGTCATGCGCCCGTTCGTCACCGGCAGCATCCCGGATGCGGATTTCAAGAAGATCCTGGAAGAAACCTACGGCGTGTTTTCCCACAGCGCCATTGCTCCGTTGCGCCAACTGAACGGCAACGAATGGGTCCTGGAACTGTTCCACGGCCCGACCCTGGCATTCAAGGATTTCGCCCTGCAACTGCTGGGTCGCCTGCTGGACTACGTGTTGGAAAAACGCGGAGAGCGCGTGGTGATCATCGGCGCCACTTCCGGTGATACCGGCTCGGCGGCGATCGAAGGTTGCAAGCACTGCGAAAACGTCGACATCTTCATCCTGCACCCGCACAACCGCGTATCGGAAGTGCAGCGTCGGCAGATGACCACGATCTTCGGCGAGAACATCCACAACATCGCCATCGAAGGCAACTTCGATGACTGCCAGGAAATGGTCAAGGCCAGCTTTGCCGACCAGAGCTTCCTCAAGGGCACGCGCCTGGTGGCGGTGAACTCGATCAACTGGGCGCGGATCATGGCCCAGATCGTCTACTACTTCCATGCGTCCCTGCAGTTGGGCGGCCCGGCGCGTTCGGTGTCGTTCTCGGTGCCGACCGGCAACTTCGGCGACATTTTCGCCGGTTACCTGGCGCGCAACATGGGCCTGCCGATCAACCAGTTGATCGTCGCCACCAACCGCAACGACATCCTGCACCGCTTCATGAGCGGCAACCAGTACGTCAAGGAAACCCTGCACGCCACGCTGTCGCCGTCGATGGACATCATGGTGTCGTCGAACTTCGAACGCTTGCTGTTCGACATGCACGGTCGCAACGGCGCTGCCCTGGCTGGCCTGATGGACAGCTTCAAGCAAGGTGGCGGTTTCAGCGTCGAGCAAGAGCGCTGGACCGAAACCCGCAAGCTGTTCGACTCCCTGGCCGTGGACGATGCACAAACCTGCGAGACCATCGCCGAAGTCTACGCCCAGACCGGCGAGTTGCTGGACCCGCACACCGCCATTGGCGTCAAGGCCGCGCGGGAATGCCGCCGCAGCCTGGACATTCCGATGGTGATTCTCGGCACTGCGCACCCGGTCAAATTCCCGGAAGCGGTGGAGAAGGCCGGGGTTGGCAAGGCGCTGGAATTGCCGCCGCACCTCACCGACCTGTTTGAACGCGAAGAGCGTTGCACCGTGTTGGCCAATGACCTGAAAGCGGTGCAGGCGTTTGTCAGCCAGCATGGCAATCGCGGCAAGCCACTCTGAGCCAACGGCTTTGCGTGGTAGCTCAAGCCCGTCTTCATGACGGGCTTTTTCATTCTGGCGAGCCATACTTGCGCGGCGACCAACAAAAATAATCAAGGAAACCCAACTGGTGTATTTATCGACCCGCGCGTGTGTGTGGCTGGCAGGTGTGCTGTTGCTTGTGCAGGGGTCGGCAAGCCTTGCGGCTGTCAGCCTGCCGTTCAAGCTGGTGCCGGCGTTCATTGCCCTCGAGCCCATGCCCTTGACGACCAGCGAGCAGCAATGGCTGGCGGCCCATCGGCCGTTGAAGGTGGGCATCTCGATTGATGACTATCAGCCGATTGATATCACCCGCGACCGCAATCGCTACCAGGGCATCAGCGCTGATTACCTGAGCCTGATCGGCGCGCGCCTGAATGCACCGATGCAAGTACTGGGTTTTTCCGAGCGGGCGCAGGCGGTGGAAGCCTTGCGTAACGGCACCATCGATATTCTCACCAGTGCCAACGGTTATGAGCGTGATGTACCCGGGCTGCGCTTTACCGAAGACTACATGCCGGACCGTTCGGTGGTGGTTGTGCGCCGGGATGACACCACCCAGAACGAAGACCTCAAGGACAAGAAGCTGGTGTTGCTGGACGGCTACGCCAACGTCAAGAACGTCCATCTGGCATATCCCGGCAGCCACATCATGCTGGCACCGAATCTCTACAGCGGCCTGGAAGCGCTGAAGCAAGGCGATGCCGATGCGTTTATCGGCAACGAAGTGATCGTGCGCGCCTACAAGTCTCTGCGGCCCTACCTGGGCTTGCAGATCAAGGTGGAAAGCCGGCTGGCACCCATCGGTTTCGCCTTTGCCACACGGGAGGCCGACCCGCTGCTGGGGACGATGATGGACCAGGCGCTGGCGAGCATCGATGACTCCGTGCGCCGGGAGATCCTCGCGCGCTGGACCACCGGCCTGGGCGTCGGCATTGCCGCCGAGCGCATCGCCTTGTCGGCCCAGGAGCGGGCCTGGGTGCTGCAGCATCCCCATGTGGTGGTGGCGTCCCAGCAACTGTCGCCGTATGTATTCAAGGACAAGGACGGCCAATGGGTGGGGCTGAATGTGGACCTGCTCAACCGCATTTCACGCATGACCGGCTTGCAGTTTGTCATGGAGGAAGTGTCTTCCACGGCACAAACCCTGGCGTTGCTGGAAACGGGCAGGGCGGACATGAATACCACCCTGGCCGAGAATCAGGAGCGCAAGGCGTTCCTCAATTTCAGCCATGGATTTGGGGGTTCCGGCTGGGTGTTTATCCAGCGCGTGGATGCACCACCCGTGGCCAGTTTGAGCGAGCTGTCAGGCAAGGTCCTGGCGCTGCCGGCACGCCATGTCCTGGAGGGGTACATTCGTCGTGAGCACCCCGGGATCAAGCTGCACTCGGTGGATAACTATGCCCAGGCCCGTGAGCTGGTAACGCAGGGCCGCGCGGCGGCGACCATCCAAAGTGAAGTGGAAGTTCAGAGTTACCCGGCCGATGAGCTGCGCATTGGTCGCAGTGTCGAGGGCAAGTGGTCGGCCAACAGCCTGTCGGTGCGCAAGGACCAACCGGAACTGTTGAGCATTTTGAACAAGGCACTGGAAGCGCTGCCGGTCGCGGAGTTGAGTGCCCTGCGCTTGCGTTGGCTGGGGACCGTGCCGGTCCCGGTGCCGGCCTGGCAGCGCGTGCCGCCATGGGCCTATTGGACGGTCGCCATGGCGTTGCTGTTCGTGCTGGTGTCCCTGGCCTGGAACAGCCGCCTCAAGCGCCAGATTCGCCAGCGCCTGCAGGCCGAGCAGCGGCTCAACGACCAGTTGGCCTTTAAACGCGCGTTGCTGGATGGCATGCCCAACCCGGTATTTGTGCGTGATCTGGAAGGACGCCTGGTGACCTGCAACACCCGCTATGAACAACAGTTGAACACCCGGCGTGAGCAGATCCAGGGCCTGACGCTGATGGAAAGCGGGTTGATGCCTGACGCAACGGCCGCGCGCCTGCACGCCGGGCATATGGAACAGTTGGCGACCCAGCAGTCGCTGTTCGTCGACCGGCAACTGGAGTTCAACGGCGGGGCGTTTCATGTCTATCAGTGGACGGTGCCGTTCTTTGACGCCAAGGGCCAATTGCAAGGGTTGCTCGGTGGCTGGATCGACATCAACGAGCGCAAGGTCCTGGAGCACCAGTTGATGGATGCGCGCCAGGCTGCTGATGAAGCGAACTACGCCAAAAGCGCCTTTCTCTCGACCCTGAGCCACGAGATTCGCACGCCGATGACCGCCATCATCGGTCTGCTTGAATTGGAGCAGGAGCGGGCCTTGGCCGAAGGCAAGCCGGTGTCTGAAGCGCTGCGGGTAGCCCATCGCTCGGCGCGGGAATTGATCGCCCTGATGGGGGACAGCCTGGACCTGGCGAAGATTGAAGCCGGTCATCTGCAACTGGCGCCGCAGACCACTGACTTGAAAGCGTTCTTCGAGGGCATACAGCGGCTGTTTGAAGCCATGGCGCAGAAAAAAGGCCTGCACTTGACTCTCGCTTTCGATCCGGCGGCACAAGGGCACTACTGGTTCGACCCGCTGCGCTTGCGCCAGGTGATCCATAACCTGTTGGGCAACGCGATTAAATTCACCCAGCACGGCGAGGTTCGGCTCAGTGTCGCGCGCAAGCTTGACCACTCAGGTGTCGAATACTTGCACCTGTGCGTGGAGGACAGCGGCCCGGGGATCGGCATCGAGCAGCAGGCGCGGGTGTTCAAGCCGTTTATCCAGGTCAGTGCAATGACGGCTGCCGAACACGGTGGCACGGGGCTGGGCTTGAGCATTTGCCAGCAACTGGTGGAGTTGATGGGCGGCAGCATCACTTTGAGCAGTGTGGTGGGGCAGGGCACGGTGGTGTGCATCGAGCTGTACCTGGACCGGGTCAGCAGCGACGACGTGCCGGCGGCGCCTGCCGTGTCGTTGCCCGTCGCCGGCCGCAGCCTGTCGGTGCTGGTGGTGGATGACCTGCCGGCCAACCGTCTGGTACTGGTTCAGCAGTTACAGTTCCTTGGCCATCAGGTGGTGGCCGTCGACTCGGCCGAGGCGGCCTTGCAGCATTGGCGCAACGAGGTGTTTGATCTGTTGGTGACCGACTGCAACATGCCGGGCATGTCCGGTTACGCTTTGAGCGAGGCCATCCGCCGGCTTGAAGCCCAGGAGCAACGGCCACGCCTGGCGCTGGTGGGTTGCACGGCGAATGCCCAGGATGACGAACAGCAGCGCTGCCGGGAGGCTGGAATGGATGAACTGCTGGTCAAGCCCGTGACCCTTGAACACTGGACGCGTGTGCTCGCCCGGGTGGCGCCTTTGCGTTCTTTCAGTATCGAGACCCTGCGCACCATGACCCAGGCCGACGGGCCGGTTTTGCAGCAGATGTTGCAGGAACTGGCGAGGAGTCTTGAGCAGGAACAAAGGGTGATGACCACCGCCATGGCGGACCACGATCAGGCCCGGCTGATCGCCTCGTTGCACCGCCTGAAGGGCATATGCTGCCTGGTGGATGCGTTGCCATTGGCCAAGGCCTGCGTGGCGCTGGAAGTTTGTATTCGGGAGCAGCGCAACGCTGAGATTGAAAGGCATTGGATAGCGCTGCGCGAAGCATTGGTCGAGTTTCGGTGCGAGCTTGATGCCTGTCTGGATCAGTCCGAATAAGACATGTCCTATGGGGAAGACGCGGGGTTTTGACTAGTCTGTGCACCCTCGCGTCTCCCCGGTAAAGTGTTCATGCGCTCCCTCAACGTCCTGATCCTCGAAGACAACCCGTTCCAACTGATGGCCCTGCATCAGATGCTCAATGCCAACGGCGTATTCAATGTGCGCACTGCCGAAACGGTTGACGCCGCTCGGCAGTCACTGCAGAGCAAGGGCGCGGTGGATATCGCGATTTGCGATCTGTACCTGGAGCAGGGCGATGGCCTGGAGTTGATTCGGGAAATGGCCGAGCGTCGCCAGGCCCAAGTGTTGATTCTGCTGAGCAACGCCGAGCCGGATGTGCTGGAAGGCGTGGCGAATATGGCGCGGCAATTGGGGCTAAACGTGCTGGGTTGTTTGCCCAAGCCTGCGTCGGCCACCCTGATCGGGCAGGTCTTGACGGCGTGCCGGGAGCGCTTGCGTCCCGGGCCACAGGCGATGTCCTGGGAGCGGGTGCGACAGTTGCTGGGCTTGAGCGAAATCGAGTTGTTGCCGCCCTCGGCGGATCTGAGCCAGGCGGTTATCGCACGCTGTGGCACGGTCTGGTATCAGCCTATCGTCAGCCAGGCAGGTGCGTTGCAAGGTGTTGAAGCGCTGGCCCGCTGGCAGCTTCCTGAAGGCGGGCTGCTGTTGCCTGATGAGTTTCTACCGGTGCTGGAGTTTGCCGGCATGGAAGAGGCGTTTACCTGGCACGTGTTGGAGCAAGCGCTGGGCCTGGCGGCACACGTCATGCGCGAAACCGGCCAGGCGCTGCCGGTGGCGGTGAATATCCCGGGGCGCATGCTGGAGCGCGCGCACTTTCCCCAAGTGCTGCAAGGCTTGCTGCAACTTCACGGCGTGCCGGCTCATGGCCTGACCCTGGAACTGGTGGAAACCTCGCGCTTGAACACCGACAGCGCCCATGTCACCGGCTTGCTGCGTTTGCGGATGATGGGGTGCAAGCTGTCCATTGGTGATTTCGGCGTGGGCGGCACCAGCCTGCAACGCTTGCTGGAATTACCCTTCAGCGAATTGAAGATCCCGCCGGCGTTTGCCAGCGGCATGGCCAGGGACGATCGCAAGGCCGCAGTGGTTGCCGGCGCCATGAGCATGGCGGGGCGACTGGGTGTGGGGGTGGTGGTGACCGGGGTTGAAAGTGCCGCCGATTATCACGCGGTGAGTGAGTTGGGGGCTGCGTGGTTGCAAGGCTGCTTTATCGCCCGGCCCATGGATGCCGAGGCACTGAAACAGTGGATCGCGTTTCAGGCTAGGCCAGTCCGTGTTCCTGCACATAGATAAATAACGCCGCGTCGTTGCTCAGGCCCAGCTTGCGCATGGCGCTGACTTTTTGCGCGCTGACGGTCTGTTTGCTGCGATGAAGATTCGCGGCGATCTCGCCTACCGTCAAGCCGCCGGCCAGCAGGCGAATGACTTCCAGTTCACGGGGGGACAGTTGATCCTGGGAGTGCACCCGATCGACACCGGCGAGGTTCAGTGACTGGCGAATGGTCTGGGCCACATAGCGTCGCTGCTGGCGTACCTGGCGGATGGCTTCAGGCAGTTCATCCGCCAGACTGGCCTTGCTCAGAAGGCCCATGACCCCCAATTCCAGGATGGCGTGGAACAACCCGGCGTTATTGAGCATGGTCACCACCACGATGGGCAGGGTCGGGTGATGCCGGCGCAGTTGTTCGATCAGGCGCAAGCCGTCGGCCTGGGGCTCGGCGGGCATCATGAAGTCGGTCACCAGGAGGTCACAGGCACACTGTTGCAGCAGTTCGCCAAGGGCCTGGGGTGAGTTGGCCTCACCGACGATGGTCAGCCTCTCGTCACGTTCCAGGACCGCCCGCAGACCGATGAGGAAAATCGGATGGTCGTCGGCGAGGACGATGCGCAATGGCTTATCAGACGCTTCTTTCAATACAGGCTCCCGGGGCAATTCGGGGATTCTAGCCTGTTAATGGGAGGGATGGCCGGAGTGGCGTTTTAACGATCGGCAAAACAACGCCGCTTTCCCTTCCTTGGGTTAGCGGCGGTTGCGTTTCAGGCAGCCCTGGTCGTAGGGGGCGTTTACGCGAGTAGCTTTTGCGCGATTGCCATGACGGTCCCGACAGCCGTGAAGAAGCCTATGGCGATACCCACGGGGTACCAGAAATTCTCACGGGTTATCTTGTGGGATTCTGCGTTGAGCTTGCGTTGTTCGGCATAAATTCGTGATATGTCAGCGTGAATTTTCTCTAGTACAGCCTGCTCTTTGTTGTGTTCCAGCATGGTCGTCATCCTTCGAAATGGGGGCTTTTGATAGGCCTGTGTGGCCGCGTGACCCGCACTCACCGAGTATAGGATTCACCCTCGGCATCAGCGCCAGAACGGCAACTCATTGAGTAAGCAGTTATGTGCTGCCGTTTTTTGGTTGTCATGTTGCAAGCGCATGCTGGACACGTCATCCCCCGGCAACCCTTGAAAGACGAAAAAGCGAACTTTCCTACGACACAAATAGTCACTTAGGATAGATGCAGCTCCCGTTTACACGATTGTTCCCGAACTATTGAGTGGTGATCGAGATGGAAAGTATCAGCCTATTGCTCGGTGAAGCACTGAGCCCTTATCAGGTCACGCTGACCACCTCGGGTGTGCAGGGCGAATGCCTGGTAACCGTAAAGAATCCGGCCGGTGCCATCGTGGTCGAACGTGAAGTCGACCAGGCGCAATTGACCGACAAGCGTGCGTTGGTGGATGTGGTGGATTGCTTGCACCGCGACCTGATGATCGCCGAAGGACGCCTGGAACCCTCGGTCATGGCAGCCCTGCGCAATGCGGCCCTGACTCGGCCGAATGCCTGTGCATGAAGATTTATTTTTGTTGGGAACCTTCCTACGGTAAGGCGAGTCAGATTTTGTAACAGCGAGATCAAGCATTGTGCTCCGGTGCTTGTGGCTCGTTGTTACTGGTCTTTTTAGGCCCTTATTAACCCCGAGTTGTCTCCCCACTGCTCGGGGTTTCTTTTTGCCCGCGATTTGTCATGGGCCGGGGGCCTCCTGGAAAAACGTCGGGTTGTCTTGCAGGTATTGCTCACGCATGACCGGGTCGAGCCAAGAGGCGTAGGACTGCCGCAGTTGCTCCTGCGGGATCTCGCGCAGTACCTGATTGATCCGCTCGATAGCCTCGCGTCCTGCTGCCGTATCCGTGCAGCCGATATGGGTCAGTTGATAGGGCGGGGTGCCCTTGATGGGATAAAAAATCAGGTCCTGGGGATCGATGCCCTGTTGCAGCGCCTGATAGCGAACTTCTGTCCAGTAACCCAACACCGCCTCCAGCCGCTCCTTGCGCTGCATTTGCAGCAGGCTGCCGAGGGCGTCATTGCCGTAATGCGGTGCCAGCTTGTGAATACTGGCGTGCTTGAGGGCTTCATCGATAAGGGCGCCGTAACTGCGTTCGGCGATGATGCCAAGGCGCGCATCCCGGGCATTCAAAAACGCCTCCAGGTCGAACATTCCGTCCACCACAAACGGCGCCAGCGCTGCCCGCTGACCCTGGCGGATGGTCACCCCATTGCTCACCGTCGCAAAGGCCTGGGCAGAAAATACAATGGTTTTTGCGCGTTCTGCTGTCCGCAGCAGGGACGGGTCGCACGTCAGCGTGTCTGGGTCGCGGAGCATTTGCATGCCGCGGGCGCGGTTCACGTGGAGGGTCCTGTGTCGATACTCCGGCATATGCTCGGCAAGTATCGGCAGCAGTTGGTCGAGGGCACCCTGGCCCTTTTGCGGGCCGTCGAAAATTGTCACGGGCGGCAGATCACGCAGCAGCCAGATCAAGGTGCCCTGGGCCTGGCTTGATAGCGGCCACGCCCCGAGCAGTGAACCCAGCAGGCACAGGCGAATGATGAAGCGCCGGGCCATCAGATCGCGCCATTCTCACGCAGGCGGGTAATGGCGGCTGCGTCGTAGCCCAATTCATTGAGCACCATGGTGTTGTGTTCGCCCAACTCTGGTCCGACCCACTCACAACTGCCCGGTGTGTCTGACAGTTTGGGCACGATGCCGGGCATCTTGAAGTCCTTGCCGCCAGGGAGTTGGGCCTTGAGGAACATCTCTCGGGCGAGAAACTGCGGGTCTCCCAGCATGTCTTCGGCGCTGTAGATTCGGCTGGCGGGGACTTCGGCCTTGTTCAGCTGCTCCACCACTTGCTCCAGCGGCAGCGAGTTGACCCAGCGATCAATCACCCCATACAACTCATCGCGCCGACTGTCGCGGCCATCGTTGCTGGCCAGGGCCGGGTCGTTGGCCAGGTCGTCCCGACCAATGGCTGACATGAACCGCTTGAAGATTGCGTCGCCATTGGCGCCGATCTGCACATGCTTGCCGTCTTGGCTGGTGTGGATCGAGGACGGCGTGATGCCGGGCATGATGTTGCCGGTGCGTTCGCGGATAAAGCCAAATACGTCAAACTCCGGGATCATACTTTCCATCATCGCGAAGATCGCCTCATACAGCGCCACATCCACCACCTGGCCGAGTCCGCCGTTCACTTCACGATGACGCAGGGCCATCAACGCGCCGATCACGGCCCACAACGCCGCGATTGAGTCACCGATGGAAATCCCGGTGCGCACCGGCGGGCGGTCCTCGAAACCGGTGATGTAACGCAGGCCCCCCATGGATTCGCCCACCGCACCAAACCCAGGCTGGTCCTTCATCGGCCCGGTCTGGCCAAAGCCCGACAGGCGCACCATCACCAGTTTCGGGTTCAGGGCGTGCAAGGTTTCCCAGCTCAGGCCGAGCTTTTCCAGCACGCCAGGGCGAAAGTTCTCAATCAGGATGTCGGCATCCGCCAACAGCTGCTTGAGGATCGCCAGGCCGTCCGGGTGTTTCAGGTTCAGGGTCAGGGACTTCTTGTTGCGCGCCTGCACAAACCACCACAGCGAGGTGCCTTCATACAGCTTGCGCCACTTGCGCAGCGGGTCGCCGCCATCCGGGGATTCGACCTTGATCACCTCGGCGCCGAACTCGGCACAGATGCGGGACGCAAACGGGCCGGCGATCAAGGTGCCGAGTTCGATGACTTTCAGGCCGGCAAGTGGTTTGGCGGTAAACGACATGAGGAACCTTTCGGGCAGGGCAGGGATGTGAGCCTTTTAACATAGGCGAGTGGCGCAGTGATAAGGATGATGCAGCGCAGGATTCGTTGAATCACCTCGCCATCGGTTAGACTTGCCGCCTTTCCCTGTCTCTAGAAGTCCGTTCATGGCCCAGCCGTCCACGACCTACAAGTTTGAACTCAACCTCACCGACCTTGATCGTTCGGTGTACGAGAGCGTCAAGCAGACCATCGCCCGCCACCCTTCGGAAACCGAAGAGCGCATGACCGTGCGCCTGCTGGCCTACGCACTTTTCTACAACGAACAGTTGTCTTTTGGTCGTGGCCTGTCAGATGTAGACGAGCCAGCGCTGTGGGAAAAAAGCCTGGATGACCGCGTCCTGCACTGGATCGAAGTCGGCCAGCCGGACGCGGACCGCCTGACCTGGTGTTCCCGCCGTACCGAACGCACCACCTTGCTGGCCTATGGCAGCTTGCGCGTCTGGGAAGGCAAAGTGGTGCCGGTGGCGAAGAACCTGAAAAACGTGAGCATCGCCGCCGTACCCCAGGAAATCCTGGAAGTCCTGGCCAAGGACATGCCCCGGGTGATCAAGTGGGACGTGATGATCAGCGAAGGCACGATCTTCGTGACTGACGACCGTGGCCAGCACGAAGTCCAGCTGGAATGGCTGGCTGGCGAGCGCGGCTGAAACGTCGATAACTGATCGGACGCTGGTCGAGTGTGGGAGCTGTCGAGCTTCAGCGAGGCTGCGATGCAGGCGCTGCAGTCTGACAGGTACACCGAGGTGATCCCATCGCAGCCTCGCCGGGGCTCGACAGCTCCCACAAGGGATCACCGCTGTTTTCAGCATTAATTTTCAACGCTGTATTAAAGAGAAGCTTCCGTCACCCCATGCGTATCGATCCTCGCCCGTTGCCCGCCGTCCTGCCATTCCTCGGTGAATTGCCACCGTTGTTGACCCGTCTCTACGCCGCACGCGGGGTGCAATCGGAAGCCGAGCTGGATAAAAGCCTGGCGCGGCTGATTCCGTATCAGCAGCTCAAGGGCATCGATGCCGCCGTGGACCTGCTGGTGACGGCCCTGGAACAGCGCCAGCGAATCCTGATCGTGGGTGACTTCGACGCCGATGGCGCCACCGCCAGCACCGTGGGCACCCTGGGCCTGCGTTTGTTGGGGGCCGCCCACGTCGACTACCTGGTGCCCAACCGTTTCGAATACGGTTACGGCCTGACCCCGGAAATCGTCGCGGTGGCCCTGCAGCGCGAGCCACAGCTGCTGATCACCGTGGACAACGGCATCTCCAGCGTCGAAGGCGTGGCGGCCGCGAAAGCGGCGGGGCTCAAGGTACTGGTTACCGACCACCACTTGCCCGGCGATGAACTGCCGGCGGCGGATGCGATCGTCAACCCGAACCAGCCAGGCTGTGAATTTCCCAGCAAGGCGTTGGCCGGTGTAGGCGTGATCTTCTACGTGCTGATGGCCCTGCGCGCGCGTTTGCGCAGCCTTGGCTGGTACGAGAACAAGCCGCAGCCGAACATCGGTGAGCTGCTGGACCTGGTGGCCCTGGGCAGCGTGGCCGACGTGGTCCCGCTGGACGCCAACAACCGCATCCTGGTCTATCAAGGCCTGGAACGCATTCGTGCCGGTCGCGCTCGCCCGGGGATCAAGGCGATCCTCGAAGTGGCCAAGCGCGATCACGCCCGCATCACCTCTACCGACCTCGGCTTTATCCTCGGCCCGCGCCTCAACGCCGCCGGTCGCCTGGATGACATGAGCCTGGGCATCGAATGCCTGCTCACTTCGGATTTCGCCGCCGCCCGGGAAATGGCCGCGCAACTGGACGGCATGAACCAGGACCGTAAATCCATCGAACAAGGCATGCAGCGTGAGGCCCTGGCCCAGCTCAAGGATTTGCCGGTGGAGTCGATGCCGTATGGCTTGTGCCTGTTCGACCCGGAATGGCATCAGGGCGTGATCGGCATCCTCGCCTCGCGGATGAAAGAGCGCTACTTCCGCCCGACCATCGCCTTTGCCGATGCCGGGGATGGCCTGCTCAAGGGCTCCGGACGTTCCGTGCCGGGCTTTCATATCCGTGACGCGCTGGCCGTGGTGGCCAGCCAGCACCCAACGCTGATCGCCAAGTACGGCGGCCACGCCATGGCGGCGGGGCTGACCTTGCCCGAGGCCAACTTCCCACTGTTCGCCGAAGCCTTTGACGCCGAAGTGCGCCGCCAACTGCGTGAAGAAGACCTGACTGGCCGGCTGCTGTCCGACGGCACCCTGGCAGTTGAAGAGTTTCACCTGGAACTGGCCCGCGCCCTGCGCAACGCCGGGCCGTGGGGGCAGCATTTTCCCGAGCCGTTGTTTCACGGGGTGTTCCAGTTGGTGGAGCAGCGTGTCGTCGGCGAGCGGCATCTGAAAGTGGTGCTCAAGAGCGAGTGTGGATCGGTGAAACTCGATGGCATTGCGTTCGGTATCGACCGCGAGATCTGGCCCAACCCGACCATTCGCTGGGTGGAACTGGCCTACAAGCTCGACGTGAACGAGTTCCGTGGTCAGGAAACCGTGCAACTGATGATTGCCCATATCGAGCCACGCTGAACCCTGTGCAATCCTCTGTTGTCGACTAGTCTCTAAGCACTGTGTGATCGGTCTTGTGACCTTGTCTTATTTCAGCCCGCCGGGGACGGGTTTTTCGTCGACCTTTCAAACAGAACCCTGGAGCCTGCCCACTGCATAAAAGAGGTGCCCCATGAGTCTGCTGCTTGAACCCTATACCCTGCGCCAACTGACCCTGCTCAACCGCATCGCCGTTTCGCCGATGTGCCAGTATTCCAGCGTCGATGGCCTGGCCAATGACTGGCACCTGGTGCACCTCGGCAGCCGTGCCGTCGGTGGCGCCGGGCTGATCTTTACCGAAGCCACCGCCGTGACTGCCGATGGCCGCATCACCGCCCAGGACCTGGGCCTGTGGAACGACGAACAGATCGAACCCCTGCAACGCATCACGCGCTTCATCAACGCCCAAGGCGCGGTGGCGGGCATTCAACTGGCCCACGCCGGGCGCAAGGCCAGCACGCACCGGCCATGGATCGGCAAGCACGGCAGCGTTAAGCCGGAAGATGGGGGTTGGGTGCCGGTGGGGCCTTCGCCGATTGCCTTCGATCCGCAGCACACTTCACCCAAGCAACTGGACGAAGGGCAGATCCAGCAAGTGATCGCTGACTTCGTCGCTGCCGCCAAGCGCGCGTTGACCGCCGGTTTCAAAGTGGCGGAAATCCACGCAGCCCATGGCTACCTGCTGCATCAGTTTCTTTCGCCCCTGAGCAACCAGCGTCAGGACCAATACGGCGGCTCGTTCGAAAACCGCATCCGCCTGGTGCTGCAAGTGACCACGGCGGTGCGTGAAGCCTGGCCCCAAGAGCTGCCGCTGTTTGTGCGGGTCTCGGCCACCGACTGGGTCGAAGACGGCTGGAACCCGGATGAAACCGTCGAACTGGCGCGCCGCCTGAAAGACTTGGGCGTCGACCTGATCGACGTCTCCTCCGGCGGCACCGCGGCCAATGCGGAGATTCCGACCGGCCCCGGTTACCAGACCCGCTTCGCCGAGCGTGTGCGCAAAGAATCGGGGATCGCCACCGGCACTGTGGGCATGATTACAGAGCCCGCCCAGGCCGAGCACATCCTGCGTACTTGCCAGGCCGATATCATCTTCCTTGCCCGTGAGCTGCTGCGTGACCCGTACTGGCCGTTGCATGCCGACGACGACCTGGGTGGGCGCAAGGCGACCTGGCCGGCGCAGTATCAGCGGGCCACCCATCGCGACCAGCCGATTCATGAGTCCGATTTGCGGGATTGATCTGCACAGCAATCGTGGTAAACATGAAAGCCCGCCCTTGAACCGGCGGGTTTTTTATTGGCTTCAATACCGGAGAAACTCATGTTGCACCTGATCTGCGGCAAAATCGCATCCGGCAAATCGACCCTGACCCAGCAGTTGTCGCAGGCTCCCCAGACGGTATTGATCAGCGAGGATGAGTGGCTGTCACGCCTTTATCCCGGACAGATCCAGGCTCTGGGCGACTACGTGCGCTGCACCGGCCACCTGCGCGATGCGTTGACGGCCCATATCATTTCGTTGCTCAAGGCCGGCGTCTCGGTGGTGCTGGATTTTCCCGCCAACACCCTGGCCAGCCGTCGCTGGATGCGGTCTTTGTTCGAGGGCGCGGGCGCCGATCACCAATTGCATTACCTGGACGTGCCGGACGAGGTCTGCAAGGCACGCCTGCGTGCACGCAATGCTGCCGGTACCCACGCGTTTGAAACCAGTGATGCCCAGTTCGATTTGATCACCGGCTATTTCGAGGCGCCAACGCCTGGGGAAGCCTTCAACCTTGTTCACTATCAGCCCTCGGACACACAGCATGTTGATCAAGCGTGACCTGGCCGAAAAAGACCTGCCGTTGCTGGCGCTGATTGACCGCACCGAACGGGTCGACGAGTGTTATCGCGTGGAACACGGTGAGTTGCGGCTATACCCCGAGCACCACGACATGCACGGCTGGCCTGAGGGCGAAGCCGAGCAGGATGCCGTGGCCCTGCACGCGTGCCTGAAGCGCGGCGGCTGGCTGCACGGGGTGTTCGACGGCCAAACGTTGCTGGCCGCCGTAGTGGTGGACAACCGGGTTATCCACAACCAGGGCCTGCGCATGCGCCAGCTCAAGTTCTTGCATGTGAGCCATGGTGCCCGTGGCCTGGGCCTGGGTGGCCAGCTGTTTGCCCTGGCCTGTGAGCACGCCCGCACGGCGGGGGCCGAGGCGCTCTACGTATCGGCCACCGAGTCGCGCAACACGGTGGAGTTCTATCTCCGGCATGGCTGCCACCTGCTCAAGCAGCCGGATCCCGAGCTGTATCAACAGGAACCGGACGACATCCACCTCTACCGGCCACTTGTGGGATAACGCTGTAGGTCACTGCCCTATAAGCATTTTTTTAAGTGATTACTCTAAAAAAATCTCACGCCCGGCAAGATAGTTTCTACGCTTACAGTAAGTCTGATTTCTGGCCCAGGAAGTCGGCTTGATGAACCTCGCGGGTCGAACCACGGGATGAGGTTATGGGCAACCAGGAGCAGTCGATTGATACGAGGAGACAGTCCATGGCCAAGTCTTATGGTGTTGCGGGTGTTGTGTCGTCCTTTCTGGCCCGACGCATGTCGTTGCGTGGCCGGCGGTTGAGTTCGGACGAGGCGGAATTGCTGGAACAGTACCGCGCCCTGACCGAGAGTGATCAGGTGGCGATGCGGTACTTGATCGGGGCAATGAAGAGTATTTCGCGGTTCTGAAAGCGCCGAAGGGACGTTCCCACGCAAGCGTGGGAACGTTCGGTATCAGGTGTACTTGCGCTTGTCTGGAGCCGGTGGGAAGTACTGGTACAGCCAGGTTTCGCTCAAGGTGCGGTCCTGGGTGCGGATGAACAGTCGCAGTTCAACCGGCTCGACGCTGTCGCTGGTGGGGTACCAATCAAACAGGATTCGATAGCCCTTGATGGCATCCAGGACCAATACGCTGAAGTCTTTGACCTCGCCATGGGAGCACGTCACCACCGGCTCGATCCCGGTGCCTTCAGGCAACCGATCCAGCCCGCCGCCATTGAAGTCCACCGCAAAGCGCCGCGCCCAGACTTCAGGGTAATGCTCCCCCGGTGCCCAACCTTCGGTAAAGCCGCCCATGCCCGAACGGGTGGCGTTGACCTGCGCCAGTGGCGTGCTGACCGGCGGTAGGGCGCTCCAGTAGAGCTTGTAGCCGTAGTTCAGGGATTCGCCGGCTGCCACGGGTTTCTTCGGGGTCCAGAAGGCCACGATGTTGTCCAGGGTTTCGCCGGTTGTAGGAATTTCCAACAGGTCGATAGAGCCTTCGCCCCACGCAGTTGTAGGTTCTACCCACAGGCTTGGGCGCTTGCTGTACCAGTCCACGGTGTCCTGGTAGCTGGCGAACTCATGGTCGGTCTGCACCAAGCCGAAGCCTTTCGGATCGGTGTCGGCAAACGCGTTGAATTGCAGGGTGGCCGGGTTGTTCAGCGGGCGGCAGATCCACTCGCCATTGCCGCGCCACATGGCCAGGCGATCCGAATCGTGGATCTGCGGGTGGATCGTGTCGCACATCCGCCGCTCAACCGTGCCGCAGCTGAACATGCTGGTCATCGGCGCGATGCCCAATTGCTCGATGGCGGTGCGTGCGTTGATGTGGGCGTCGATGCCCATCACCACCTGGTTGGCCTGGCAGTCGATATCGAAGCGGTAGGCACCAGTGGCGCTTGGCGAATCCAGCAGGGCGTAGACCACGAAGCGGGTGCTGTCCTTGTCCGGGGTTTCGAACCAGAACTTGGTGAAGTCCGGGAATTCCTCGCGCTTCTTCGCGTAGGTATCGATGGCCAGGCCGCGTGCGGAAAGGCCGTACTGGCCGGTGGAATCCACCGCGCGGAAGTAACTGGCGCCGAGGAAGGACAGCACGTCATGGCGGTCCAGTTCCGGGGCCTTGAACAGCTTGAAGCCGGAGAAACCCAGGTCGCCGGTCAGCTGCTTGGTGTCTACCGTGGTTTTTTCATAGTTGAACAGCGAAGGGCGGAAGTGCACCTCGCGGGCCTGGCGGGTTTTCGGGTCGACGCTGTACATGCGCACCGGCGTCTTGAAACCCATGCCGACGTGGAAGAACTGCACGTCCAGCTGGCCGTTCAATTCTTTCCACAGCGAATGCTTGCCGTCGTAGCCGATGGCATTGAAATTCTGT
The DNA here is from genome assembly GCF_020515595.1 of Pseudomonas sp. MWU16-30323. Lineage (NCBI taxonomy): Bacteria > Pseudomonadati > Pseudomonadota > Gammaproteobacteria > Pseudomonadales > Pseudomonadaceae > Pseudomonas > Pseudomonas sp. MWU16-30323. Next base: position 1,440 of record NZ_JAIWYM010000009.1, on the reverse strand, counting down.
GGGGTCATGGTCGCCAGGGTCGGTGGCAATACCTGCTTGGTGTCCTGATAGCGATTGCCGGCCAACTGCTTGGCCTGGATCTTCAGCGCCTCGAAATCAAAGGCCTGGGCCTCGCCGTCAGCGGCGCGATTGCCCGCCCAGGCTTGGGCGGCCAGCAGGCCACTGGCCGATAGACCGGTGTAAGCCGCAATGGCCATGGACGCTTTGAGCAAATTCCTGCGGTGCATAAATACAACCTGTCGTGAACAATCCCGCGCCGTTCCTGGCACGTGCTGGATCAAGGAAAACGGTTCGGACATGCCTTCGGCCAAACGCAACGGACATTAAACAGATGCCAAATAGCTTAAGCGGTTCGGTGCGGAAGGAAAAATGATTGATGGCGTGTTGATGGCGTTGCATGTGAAACAAGACGTTTCTGCTAAGCGTTGTGGCGCGGAGCGCCACGAGATGCATTCCCACGCAGAGCGTGGGAACGATCATTCACAGGGATTAGCCCACTTGCAGGCTGCGCTTGGCGTTGTTGACAGTGGCAAGGATCAGGTGCGCCTGGCGCAGGATTTGTTCGAGTGCATATCGTTTTAATTGAGGGGTAAGCGCGTTACATCTGGAAGCACTCTAGATCGGGGGTTTTTGGCACTTAGTTTTACGCTGGGGGCCTATTGGTCCTGTGAACCCTAGTTTCTGGAGGCTGTGAATGAATACCCGTGGATTGCTCGATCAACTGCTCAAATCCGGCCAGGACATGTTGCAGAACAAGGCTGGCGGGCAGCGCAAGTCAGATGACAAAGGTGCCCTTGGCGGCCTGCTGGGCGGCGGCGGGCTGGGTAGCTTGCTCGGCGGTGCCGGTGGTGGGGCCCTTGCGGCCGGTGCCATGGGGTTGTTGCTGGGCAACAAGAAAGCCCGCAAGTTTGGCGGTAAGGCGCTGACCTACGGTGGGTTGGCGGCGTTGGGGGTGATTGCCTACAAAGCGTATGGCAACTGGCAGGCGCAGCAGGCCGGTGCGCCTCAGGGGGAGCCGCAGACCATCGACCGCCTGCCGCCGGCTCAGGTGGAGCAGCACAGCCAGGGGATTTTGAAGGCGCTGGTGGCTGCGGCCAAGGCTGACGGGCATGTGGACGAGCGTGAGCGGGCGTTGATCGAAGGGGAGTTTGTGAAACTGGACAACGACCGTGAGTTGCAGCAGTGGTTGCATGCTGAACTTAACAAGCCCCTGGATCCGGCGGATGTGGCTCGGGCTGCCAGCACTCCGGAGTTGGCTGCCGAGATGTATATTGCCAGTGTGATGTTGGTGGATGAGGAGAACTTCATGGAGAAGGCTTATCTCGATGAGTTGGCGCGGCAGCTTAAGTTGGAGCCTGGGTTGAAGGCTGAACTGGAGAAGCAGGTGCGGCAGGCTGTGGTGGTTTGATTGTGTACATATCCGTTATTTAGGTAACGGCG
>NZ_JAIWYM010000089.1:0-821 GCF_020515595.1 Pseudomonas sp. MWU16-30323 | reverse complement strand
AGTTGATCACTCGGCCATTGAGGTTGAGTTGATGCAGGTGGCCGGGTCAAGGTTTCAAGGTGATCTGTGAGTACCTTTATAATGGGGTTTTCGAAATTTTTGAGAGTAGATCAATGGCTCGATTAAATTCATATTCTAATGCTTCATTGTCATTCTTGAGTGATAAGACTCTATTTAAAATGCCGCTCGCCTCTTCAGGTGAGCCCAGCTCTATTAATAACTCGCCAAAGCACACCAGTGATTGAATTAATATCACCGTATCATTGTCAGTATTTGCTTGGGAAATGACGTCTTTTAGTTTTTGACGGCCCCTCTCCAGCTCTCCCCGGTCTAGTAATAAAAGTGCCTTTTGAAACTCAAGTTCGGTTTTCATATTGTCCCCATTTGCATCCGTATTTTTTTGAGAAATTTCTTGAAGATTTCGGGGTGTTATATTGTCTCATCATATTTTTTATATTTTTTTGGAGATCTGATTTTTTGAAGTTTTGATTTTCGGCGAACCAGTTTTCCATTGTTGATTCCAGCCGGATTTATGAATGTCGGTGTGTTGGGCATTGGGGATTCGTGAAACCTGTCGGTGAATGTAGTTCTCTGGATCTGGTATTCCAGCCTTTTTCATCTGAGTTAAGAAGGCTTCGTCTTTGATCATCGCCTGAGGGATCAAATGATGATCTCTCATAGACGCAGGGCCGTACCGATCTCGCCAAGTTGGCGTTGTCCTGGACATGCCTCCTTCTGTAGTTCCTGTTGTAAGCCCTAATGGATCAATCCATCCAATCGGATTGGGCGAGTACTGATAAAGGTTCAACCCACCCAACAAC
>NZ_JAIWYM010000088.1:0-833 GCF_020515595.1 Pseudomonas sp. MWU16-30323 | reverse complement strand
CGCATGATCAACTGCCGCGCCGACCTCAACCAACTCGTGCCGTTCAAGTACGACTGGGCCTGGCAGAAATACCTCGACGGCTGCGCCAACCACTGGATGCCGCAAGAGGTCAACATGACCGCCGACATCGCCCTGTGGAAAAACCCCGAAGGCCTGACCGACGACGAGCGCCGCATCGTGATGCGCAACCTCGGCTTCTTCTCCACTGCGGATTCGTTGGTCGCGAACAACCTGGTACTGGCCGTGTACCGCCTGATCACCAACCCGGAGTGCCGCCAGTACATCCTGCGCCAGGCCTTCGAAGAGGCGATTCACACCCACGCCTACCAGTACTGCATCGAATCGTTGGCCATGGATGAAGGCGAGATCTTCAACATGTACCACGAGATTCCATCGGTCGCCAAAAAGGCTGCCTGGGGCTTGAAGTACACCCGTTCGATCTCCGATCCGAAGTTCGAAACCGGCACCGTCGAGACCGACAAAGAACTGCTGCGCAACCTGGTCGCGTACTACTGCGTTCTGGAAGGCATCTTCTTCTACTGCGGCTTTACCCAGATCCTGTCCATGGGCCGTCGCAACAAAATGACCGGCGTGGCCGAGCAGTTCCAGTACATCCTGCGGGATGAGTCGATGCACCTGAACTTCGGTATCGATGTGATCAACCAGATCAAAATCGAAAACCCGCACCTGTGGGATGCCGAGATGAAGGAAGAAGCGACCCAGATGATCCTGCAAGGGACTCAGCTGGAAATCGAATACGCGCGTGACACCATGCCGCGTGGGGTGCTGGGGATGAATGCGGCGATGATGGAGGATTACCTCAAGTTCATCGC
>NZ_JAIWYM010000087.1:0-921 GCF_020515595.1 Pseudomonas sp. MWU16-30323 | reverse complement strand
AGCCAGAAAAGGAAAACAACATGGAAAATGCGGAAAAGGAGAGCCAGATGTGAGGCGCTACAACATCACAGACGGGGCGAAAACCACGGCAGGCGGTGTGGTGAAGGCCGGCCTTGATGGCGCAGAAATCGAAGGGAAACTGATTGTCCGGGAAGGCGACAGAGTCGCCTGCCCTGCGTGCAAAAGCCTGGGCGTTATCGAATGCATCGGCCCTCGTCTGGTTCAAACGTGGGAAGGGCGCAACACGGCTCTGCACGGCGATCTATGCCGGTGTAAATGCAGCCCCCCGCCCACGTTGATCGCCAACCAAAGCCTGATGTATCAGAACATCGAGTCGGCCCCGCAGCCCCGTGTTGCTCCTCGAAGCATACCGCCCGCAAACAGCCCCCCGCCTTCCAGCTTTGTCACACCGGCCATGACGAGTCGGCCGGCAAGCCTGTGCGTATTTGCCAAGTCCTGTGTTTCAGTGCGGGCCGGCTCGACAGCGGCGGGAGAGGCTCCCGAGCGTGCAGCCAATTTTGGTGCTGTGGCACTGATGGGCTCGACGGGTACGGGTGGAGCGGTCGGGCGTGTTGCGGGAACGCTGGGCGCGGATATGGGGGCCTGGGCTGTGCGTGGACTTACCGGGGCTGCGGCCGGAGCCAGCTCGGCGTTGAATGTCGTGATGTTGGCTTTTTGGCCACGGGATATCGGGGATTCAACGCTGTACAGCCCGGAGCAACTGGCAGACATGCGGGTTGCCAGTACCCGGGTGCGTTTCCAGTTTCGTCTGGATGAGGCTGGAGACATGCGGGTTTACGGCCTGCACACCCGGCCTGGTAGTGGCGCGGACCGTGTGCCGGTGACAGAAGCCCGATGGAACGCCGACAAGAGCGCGATGGTGGCGGTGCTGGGCAGTATTTTCATCACCTGGACGCCGAA
>NZ_JAIWYM010000086.1:0-880 GCF_020515595.1 Pseudomonas sp. MWU16-30323 | reverse complement strand
CTGGGGCAGGAGGAAGTGTTCATCCATGCCGAGAAAGACCAGAACACCGTGGTCAAGAACAATCAGACCCAATCCATTGGCGCTGACCGAAGCAGCCAGGTCGGCCAGGACGAGACCATCACCGTCGGCCGCACCCGCATGCGGGTGGTGAAGGCCAATGACACCTTGAAAGTGGGCGGCAGCAAGAATGATCACGTCGCTGGCGAGTACTACATCGGCGTGGGCAAACAGCTGCGCCTCGAATGCGGCAAGACCGTCATAGAGCTCAACGAAAACGGCGACCTGAACATCACCTGCGAGAACTTCAATATCACCGGAATGAAAGCCGGCAAGGTCAACACCTTGTCAGGAAAACTCGATTTGAACATGAGTGGAAAGGCTTCCGGCACCACCGCAAACGGCGTCAGGGGTGCGGACATTCAGGGCGATGTAGACGGCTACTTCAACCATGAATGACCCCATAAGGACGGCTCCAATGCGCGAATACATCACCCACGATCTGATCATCGGGCTGGGCAATGAAATGCCCGAAGACAACAGCGTCAACATGCTGGTGTTCAAGGCGCGCGGCACCACCCTGGTGCTGGCACGCGGCCTCATGGACCCACAGACAACGTTGGCCGAGACCTATACCCAGCAGCTCACTGAGCTACGCAAGAAAGTCACGGCCTTCAAATGCACCAAACCTGCAGAGGTACGGGTGGGCGTTGACCGCAACATTGTCGCGATGGAAGTGCAAACCGAGTTCACCCAGGGCAACGCGCTTTCGTGCCAGTACCAACTGGCCTGTGAGCTGCCTGGCGAGCCTCGGTTACTGGCGCTGACGTACAGCAAGGGCAGCGCGCTCACTGAAGCAGATTTCGACCATTGGGAAACCCTG
>NZ_JAIWYM010000085.1:0-984 GCF_020515595.1 Pseudomonas sp. MWU16-30323 | reverse complement strand
GGCGTGGGCCGAAGCCAGTGTTCCGGTGAGGTTGACCAGCAGGTCTTCGGTACTGATGCCGTCGATGACGCTGAATAGCACGACGGGGGCGTTGTTGGTTTCGGAATCGAGTGGAGGGTTTGGTGTGGGTTTGATCATGGTGAAGCTCCTGAATTAAGTGGAGCTGCCACTTATCGCCGCGACGCGATGGGGTGGTAGCTGTACGCAGGTTCGCGGACCGGGATCAGGAAACCGGCATACCCGAAGGTATCCCACGCACAGCCACCATGGCGCCGCACAGTAGACGATAAAAAGCCGTCAACTGAAAGCGGACAATGGCGCTTTGCGCCTGAATTCACTCGGGCCGCGACGCCCGCCCGCTACGTTTGCAGCGGTGCCCGAAGACTAGAGATCGACTTTCCCACCGGCAACCCTAAATACCTGTCGGACGTTTCGCTTTTCATCACATAGCTAACCGAACGGTCAGTTGTTTGGTTTTAGGGTGTTCGTCAATATCCCTTGCGCGTCATTCAGGCGCGATCCCACTCCTCATGAATCAACACCCTCGCGGTGTTCGTGTCCGCTTGGGCGCCAGAAAAGGAAAGCTCAATGGAAGATGCAAAAACAGCAGGCCAGCACCTCGTGGACGAGTTCATGGCCAAGCAAGCTGCGCGTCCCGTTAAAGCGACTTATGACTATGCAACATGGGGTTCCAAGACCCGAATGGGCGGCGAGATTGTTACTGCCAGCACCGGCATAACGATCCACGAGCACCGCGTCGCCTGCGTCGGTGACTGGGTACGTTATTCGGACGGCACTGAAACCGAGATAGTGTCGGGCGCGGGTTTCGCGGTGGCCTTCAAGGGGCGACCGATTGCGATTGTGGGCAGTACCACTGACAACGGCGACACGGTGACCCGTAGTCTTCAAAGCGATGTATTGATTACTGAGTACGCAGATGGCGAAGGTATTCCGGGTCTGCTGCAGCCCGGCCACCTGATAGGA
>NZ_JAIWYM010000084.1:0-993 GCF_020515595.1 Pseudomonas sp. MWU16-30323 | reverse complement strand
TGCATCGCACGGATACGCTCGGCACCGTCAAAGTGGTGACTTGTGGTCCGCAGAAAAAGCACTGGGTTGAATTCCAGTTGGTGGATGAACAGGGCGAACCACTGGCGAACCTGCCGTGGCGCGCGGTGAACGATGCCACGCGTGCCGACTGTGCGCCGCCGTACTCAGGTGTGAGCGATGCCCAAGGGGTGATCCGCGTAGACGGCCTGCACCCCATCCCCATCACCTTGCTGGTACAGGCCGACCCGTTGGCCGAACAACTGCAAACCCGGCGCCTGCGTACCGAAAGGCCTGAACCGGAGTGGCCAATTATCGGTGACCGCAGCCCGCCTTATGGCCCGCAGCGCCCGGGCTTTTCGCCGATTGAGCAGCAGGCGCTCGCGGCGGGGCATGGCTACCACTATGTGCGCATTGGCCAGTTATGCGATCAAGCGCCGAACATGGACCCGCCGTTGGCAGACCCGAAAAAACTTCCGGCGTTTCACTTTCCGGATATGGCTTTCAGTGGGTTCACCGTTGAGTACGAGGAGCTGAATCGTCGGCATGTGGTGGAGGTGTGTCCATTTCGTGCCTGGGCGTTGGTGCTGCATCACCAGCCAGAGTACAGCCTGGTTAATGCACACAATTTGGGGCTGATGAGCATTTTGGCGTATAGCCGGGATCCCGATACGCAGCGCGGTTCCGCCAAACACTTCTTTGAGCAGCAATGCCTGGACCTGTCACGCACGCCACGGGTAGTGGATACCGGGAACAACTGGGTTTGCGTGGTACGGATGTGCCCTTTAGTCAGCGCTATACGTTGGCGCGGACCCTGGACACGGGAAAGGCGGATCCGCCGGAAGGCAATACGCAATTCTTCTACGCCATCAACGCCTCCCAGGTGTTGGTCGCTTGGCGCGGCACCGAAATGGCCTGGCCGTTTACCGATCTGGCAACGGATGTAACCTTTCGGCCCGTAAAGCCAGAAGTGCAGGCCACTTGTGAGCCCAAGGT
>NZ_JAIWYM010000083.1:0-993 GCF_020515595.1 Pseudomonas sp. MWU16-30323 | reverse complement strand
GCTGGTGTGCTGCTTGCCCTCGTGCTTGATGGCGATGGTGCGCCAGCGGTCATTGAAGTCCTCACGCGGATGATCGTTGAGGTCGAAGGCCAGCCCCGGTTGCAGGCGTTCATCATCGCCTTCCAGATGGGCCAGTTTGGCGTCGTTGCGCAGCGCGGCCAGGCGCGTCTTGGTGAAGGGCTTGCCGGCGATGTCGCGCTTGTAGCGGCCGGGGTAGTCGTAACGTTCGTAATCCTTGTGCTGGTTGTTCAGGTCCTGGTCGCCGGTGGCGGTGTGCTGCTGGTTGTAGCGCGGATGGGTGAAGGTGTAGTCGCGCTGCACCTGCACGGCGGTGCGTACCTGTTCGGTGTAGTGGAAGCGGTTCAGGGCCGGTTCCATGGCGTCGCCGCCGCTCATGGGCTGGTAGACCACCGGGCAGTCGGTGTGGGTGCCGATGGTGCCCAGGCCGCCGACGCGGTCGGTGAGCCATAGGGTGTGGCCATCGGCGCGGTGTTCGAAGGTGTAGAGCAGGCCTTCTTCGGCAGCCAGGCGAGCGATGAAATCAAGGTCGGTTTCGCCAGCTTGTACGCAGTACTCGCGAGGTTGATGAGCGAAGCAGAGGTAGGTTTTGACATCGGTCAGTTTCTGTTCCGCCAGCATGCCGATGATGATGTCGGGCACGGTCTGGCCCTGGAAGATGCGCCAGTTGGAGCGCAGGCCGAAGCGCGCCAGGGTCGGCTCGACCACGGCGGTGTAGCGGGTACGGCGAAAGCCGGTGTCGCCCTGCTGGAACAGGCTGACCAAGCCGTGGACGTAGCGCACCGGGGTGTCACCGCGCCAGAGGGTGAACAGCGCGGCCAGGTCGAGCATGCGGTAGAAGTCGATAGCGGGGTGATGGCTGACCAGTTCCAGCGTGAGTTTGAATGGCTGGGACAGGCCTTCTTCGAGGGTGAACGAGACCACTTCGAAGGGATCGCCCCGCAGCGGGGTGAAGGTGTAGCGCAGGTCGCTTTG
>NZ_JAIWYM010000082.1:0-1077 GCF_020515595.1 Pseudomonas sp. MWU16-30323 | reverse complement strand
AATTTTTGGAGGAATTAACTTATATACGTACACGGCCAATCCATTAACGTGGTCAGACCCGCTAGGCCTAACTCCATGCAAGGGCCTGCCATCTACTCGCAAAACTGGAGGAACGGGCAAGAAATATAACTCTGCTAATGGACAAGGACTATATGTGCTACATGATGGAAAAAATATTCTATACGTAGGCAGAGGGGACGCACCAAAACGTCTTGCTATACACGCAAACACCAAAGATAAATCCATGTTGCGACAAGAAGTCATATTCAACAACAACTTAACAAAAGCGGAAGCGAAATTTTTAGAGCAAGAAATAATGAATTTACATGGAGGAGCCAGATCTACCAATAAAATGACCAATCTTCTAAACGAAATCAGGTCATATGCCTCTCGAAATCCAAACGCTGGAAAATACGACATTGCAGGCCACAGTACCGGCTGGAGCAGCAATGTTTTGAATGATGCACTCTCTGTATTAAAAGGGTATGGCTTATGAAGCAGAAATACAAAGTAGGAGATATCTTTACAATCCCACTGGAAAACAAAAAATACTCGATCTGTCAAATAGTCTGGGCACCAAAAGGTGATTATCAGAAAATATTTTCCTTCTGCGTTCTAGAAAATGGTAACTCACAGCCTACACTAGAAACAGGGGCAAACTCACCAACTCCTCTGAAAGACAACACCAAAACAATAGAAATTATCTTCTCAGGCGTAAAATACTTAACTAGCGGCCAATGGAAAGTAATCGACCACAAAAAATTATCCGAAAGCAGCAAAAGTCTACAAATTTTCAACATAGCAGGATCTCTTCATGAAGGAGACGCCTTCATCAGGAAGCTCACGCCAGATGAATATGCCAACTACCCCTCTATGTCGGTGTTTGGATTCGAACTCATCCAGAAAACTTTGATCAACAATATATAACTTTCGGGCAACCTGCTGAGCCAGCGCTGCGGTGGCAGCGATCCACGCCAACCGCTTCCCAACGACGGCCTGCTCGGACGCTTCCTCGGCCAAAGCCACGGCAAAAGCGTTGAAGGCAACGAGCACTACACCTACGACGCCACCGAGCGT
>NZ_JAIWYM010000081.1:0-1082 GCF_020515595.1 Pseudomonas sp. MWU16-30323 | reverse complement strand
CCGATACCGCAATCACTGAAGGCGGTCAGATCACTTACACCGCCACGCTTTCGAACGAAGCGCATGCGCCGGTCACCGTGACGCTGTCCAACGGCCAAGTGATCACCATTGATGCCGGTAAAACCACCGGCACCGTGGTTTTCCAAACACCCGTCAACGACGTCTACAACAACGGTTCCACTATTAGCACCACGATTACAGCGGCTACTGGCGGCAACTTTGAGAAGCTGGTTCCGGACAATACAAATCCGCCGACCACCGTCATTTCGGACTCGATCGACACCACCACAGTAACCTTGTCGACCACCGATACCGCAATCACTGAAGGCGGTCAGATCACTTACACCGCCACGCTTTCTAATGAAGCGCATGCGCCGGTCACCGTGACGCTGTCCAACGGTCAGGTCATTACCATTGATTCCGGTAAAACTACCGGCACTGTGGTTTTCCAAACTCCAGTCAATGACGTTTACAACAACGGTTCCACTGTTAGCACCACGATTACAGCGGCTACTGGCGGCAACTTTGAGAAGTTGGTTCCGGACAATACGAATCCGCCGACCACTGTTATTTCGGATTCGATCGACACCACCACAGTAACCTTGTCGACCACCGACACTGCGATCACTGAAGGCGGCCAGATCACCTACACCGCCACGCTTTCTAATGAAGCGCATGCGCCGGTTACCGTGACACTGTCCAACGGCCAGGTCATCACCATCGACGCGGGTAAAACCACGGGCACCGTGGTTTTCCAAACGCCGGTCAACGACGTCTACAACAACGGTTCCACCGTTAGCACCACGATTACAGCGGCTACTGGCGGTAACTTCGAGAAGCTGGTCCCGGATAACACCAATCCGCCGACCACCGTCATTTCGGACTCGATCGACACCACCACCGTGACGCTGTCGACCACCGATACCGCAATCACCGAAGGCGGTCAGATCACCTACACCGCGACCTTGAGCAACGAAGCTCACGCCCCGGTGACCGTGACCTTGTCCAACGGCCAGGTCATCACCATTGATTCCGGCAAAACTACCGGCACTGTGGTTTTCCAAACTCCAGTCAATGACGTT
>NZ_JAIWYM010000080.1:0-1131 GCF_020515595.1 Pseudomonas sp. MWU16-30323 | reverse complement strand
AGGCTCGGTGTGCCCTTGTAAGATTATTTTCACCTGCTTCAGACCGTGGTGCCCTCAGATTTCAAGATCGTGAGTGAGCATGGGTCGAAGCAGGTTCTTTTCTAAACTAGTCCGAACGGTTGCCTGGGCGTAAAGCCCGATTCTGCAAGGTTGGACGTGAGGAAAACGCCATGGACCATGACTCTGCGTTCGTCGGAATTGATGTTTCCAAAAACAAGCTCGACTCATTCGTCAGCACTACTGGCCAAGTCGAGCAGTTTTTCAATACTCCAGAAGATATCCAGCGTTTAGCTAAGCATCTCAAGGCTCAGATGCCCGCTTTAGTGGTGCTGGAAGCAACTGGCGGATATGAGCGGCTTGCCGCTGCCGAGCTTTGCGCTGCTGGATTACCAGTCGTTGTTGTCAATCCCCGTCAGGTCCGTGATTTCGCTAAGGCTACCGGACGGCTGGCTAAAACCGACGCTCTGGATGCCCAGGTGATTGCGGAGTTTGCTCAGGCGGTCAAACCCGAAATTCGGGAGATGCCAGATGAACACGCTCGTGAACTGGCAGATCTACTAACTAGACGCCGTCAGCTTATCGATATGATCGTGGCGGAGGAGTCTCGACTGAAACAGGCGGTATTCAAGGCGCTTCGACGGGATATCAAGGCACATATCGTCTGGCTTCAAAAGCGTCTTAAAAGTACAGACGATGACTTGCACGAAGCGATCAAAGCTTCGCCGGCCTGGAAGGCCAATTATGATTTGCTGCGCGAGGTCTCAGGTGTTGGCAATGTGCTCGCACTTTCGCTGCTGGCGATGGTTCCTGAGCTAGGCAAAGTGAATCGCAAACAAGTGGCTGCATTGGTTGGTGTGGCCCCTTTTAACTGCGATAGCGGCCTGTACAAAGGACGTAGACGGATATGGGGTGGTCGAGCTGAGGTGCGAAGTGTGCTTTACATGGCTGTCTTGTCCTCGAAGAGCCATAACCCGGTGATCGAGAGGTTCTACAACCGTCTGCTTGCTGCAGGGAAGACGAAGAAAGTGGCGCTGGTTGCATGCATGAGAAAGCTGCTGACGATCCTGAATGCGATGGTCCGAGATCAAAAACATTTCGCTGAAATGGCTTGAGATTCGACACGGTTGCTCA